>NZ_JBFPJR010000018.1:0-77825 GCF_040838215.1 Nocardioides eburneus
ACCCGTGGGCCGATGCCGTCGCGGTGCCGGACGTGCTCTTCCAGGGCGGCCCCGTGAGCCCCGAGGCCGCGCTGGCGGTGGCCCAGCTCGCCGACCCCGCGGACGTGCCGGTCGGCTTCCGTCCCGTGGTCGGCAGCGACCGGTTGGGGCTGCTCGATCTCGACACGCCGCCGGAGCTCGTCGAGGGCAGCCTGCGCGGCCTCCGGATCTTCGCCGGGTACGCCGGCTGGGGCGCCGGCCAGCTGGCCGGCGAGATCGGCGCGGGGGACTGGTACGTCGTCGAGGGCGAGAGCGCGGACGTGTTCCGTGGGCACGTGACCGACCTGTGGCGCGACGTCCTGCGCCGTCAGCCCGGCAATCTGGCGTGGCACTCCACACGTCCGGCCGACCCCGACCTGAACTAGGGCCGCGGGCGCGTAGGCTTGGTCCATGGCCTTCCTGGGATTCGGCACCAAGACCGCGGTCGAGGAGGACGTGCGCGAAGAAGAGCGCACCGTCCCGACCGACGAGGGCGACCACGACCGCTTCTCCCACTACGTGGAGAAGGACAAGCTGACCGAGGCGATGGTCATGGGGACTCCGGTCGTGGCGCTGTGCGGGAAGGTCTGGGTGCCGAGCCGCGACGGCACGAAGTTCCCCGTCTGCCCCGACTGCAAGGAGATCTGGGAGTCGCTTCGCGACGACTCCGGTGACGGGGACGACGCGTGACGGGGCGGCAGGAGGCCGCCACCACGCCCGCTCCGACGGAGGCTCTGACCCCCGCGTGGCCGAACCGCGCCGCGTGGGGGACGGCGACGAAGCTGCGTGCCTGGCAGCAGGCGGCGATGACGCAGTACTTCGCCGACCTCCCGCGTGACTTCCTCGCGGTCGCGACGCCCGGAGCCGGCAAGACGACGTTCGCGCTCTCGGTGGCCGCCGAGCTGCTGGGGCGGCGGATGGTCGACCGGGTGACGATCGTCGCCCCGACCGAACACCTCAAGCTGCAGTGGGCCGAGGCTGCCGCACGCGCCGGCATCCCGATCGACCCCACCTACTCCGCGGGCCAGGGCAAGACCTCGGGTGAGTTCCTCGGCGTCGCGGTGACCTACGCCGGCGTGGCGGTCAACCCGCTCGCCATGCGGATCCGAACCGAGCGGTTCAAGACGCTCGTGATCCTCGACGAGGTCCACCACGCGGGCGACGCGCTCTCGTGGGGCGACGGCATCCGGGAGGCGTTCGAGCCCGCGGCCCGTCGGCTCGCCCTGACCGGGACGCCGTTCCGCTCCGATGCCAACCCGATCCCGTTCGTCACCTACGCGCCCGGTGGGGACGGCATCCCGCGCTCGGTCGCGGACTACACCTACGGCTACGCCGAGGCGCTGCGCGACCACGTCGTCCGTCCGGTGCTCTTCATGGCCTACTCCGGCCAGATGACGTGGCGGACGCGCGCCGGGGACGAGATCGCCGCCCACCTGGGCGAGCCGCTCACCAAGGACCTCACCTCCCAGGCGCTGCGGACCGCCCTCGACCCCCAGGGGTCCTGGATCCCGTCGGTCCTGCAAGCCGCCGACAAGCGGCTCTCCGAGGTGCGCCGCCATGTCCCCGACGCCGGCGCGCTGGTGATCGCCACCGACCAGGACTCCGCACGCTCCTACGCCAAGACGCTGCGGTCCATCACGGGGGAGCCGGCCACCGTCGTCCTCTCCGACGAGAAGGCGGCGTCGAAGAAGATCCAGAAGTTCGCCGAGAGCGACAGCCGCTGGATGGTCGCGGTCCGGATGGTGTCCGAGGGTGTCGACGTGCCCAGGCTCGCGGTCGGCGTCTATGCCACCACGACCTCCACTCCGCTCTTCTTCGCCCAGGCGGTCGGCCGGTTCGTGCGCGCCAGGACGCGCGGTGAGACCGCGTCGGTGTTCCTGCCGTCGGTGCCGATGCTGCTCGGCTTCGCCTCCGAGCTCGAGGTCGCCCGCGACCACGTTCTCGGCAAGAAGGTGCAGGACGAGGACGACATCTTCGCTGCCGAGGATGCGCTGATGGCGCAGGCCAACCAGTCCGAGAGCGCCTCCGACCAGGAGGCGCTCGGCCCCTGGGAGGCGCTGGGCTCCGAGGCGCGCTTCGACCGCGTGCTGTTCGACGGCGGCGAGTTCGGGCACGCGGGGGAGGTCCACGTCGGCTCCGAGGAGGAGATGGACTTCCTCGGCATCCCGGGCCTGCTCGACCCCGACCAGATGCGCGACCTGCTCCAGCAGCGCCAGGCCGAGCGCGCCCAGAAGCAGCGGCAGCAGAAGGCCTCAGGCCCGGCGGCCGAGACGGTCGCCGAGGTGTCCACACACGAGCAGCTGGCGATCCTGCGGCGCGAGCTCAACGGTCTGGTGGCTGCGTGGCACCACCGCACCGGTCAGGCGCACGGCGTGACCCACAACCGGCTGCGCAAGGAGTGCGGTGGTCCGGCCGCCGCGGTCGCGACCGCCGACCAGCTGCGTGCCCGCATCGACGCCATCCGGGACTGGGCGGCGCGCCGGTCGGGGTGAACCGGGCGTCGGCCGCACCCGCGGGCGTTCGCCGGTCAGGCGGTGGCGGTCGGGCCGGCAGCGGGCGCTGCGCCCGGCTCCGTCTCGACGATCTCGCGCAGGATCGCCACGGCGGTGGCGAGGTCCTCGGGCGTGTGCTTGCTCGTCGCGAGCCGCTCGCTCACCGCGGTGGAGATCCGGTCGCGATGGGCGTCGAGCTCGGTCCGGCCCGCCTCGGTGAGCGTGATGACGCAGCCGCGAGCGTCGGTCGGGTTGGGCTCCTTGGTGACGAAACCCGACTCGACCAGCTGGGCGACCTGCGCCGACATCGTCGGCTGCGAGCAGTTGTCGGCCTGGGCCAGCTCGGTCACGCCCAACGGGCCGACCTGGTCGAGGATCGAGAGGACGCGCACCCCGGCGGGAAGGTCGATCGAGCGTCGCATGGTCCGCACCAGACGGGCGGCATACATCACCACGTCGCTCGTCATGGCGAGCGACGTCGCCGACAGGAGGAGATGCTGCATGGTCGTCCTCTGCAGGTCAGGGGTGCGGATGGGTGAGCAGTGACATTATCGGGTCGCGGCGACCGCGGCGTCACCACGTTCGTCCGGACCGTGGATCAGGGCCTCGGCGAGGAGGCCGCCGTCGTCACGCCGCCTGCGTGTGCGGCTCGGGCAGCGCCCGGCCCAGGCCACGGATCGAGGAGCTCAGCAGCAGGAGCAGCGAGACAGCGATGTACACGATCCCGGAGACGAGCAGCACGTTGCCGAGCCCGTACGCCGCGGCGAGCGGCCCCAGGCAGAGCTGGCCGATCGGAATGGCGGCGTAGGAGCCGAGCTGGTCGTACGACGAGGCGCGGGAGAGCAGGCTGCCCGGGATGTTCTCCTGCATCGCGAGCGTCCACCCCATGCTGAAGACCTGGATGCCGACGCCGGAGAGCAACGCGGCGAGCAGGAGCACCGCCAACTCGGTCGTCGTCCCGAGGACCACCATCGGAAGCCCGAAGAGCGCCATCCCGAGCATGCCGAGGAACAGGGGCCGGTGGAGACGCCAGCGCATGAGGGCGAGCGTGGCGAGCAGCACCCCGATGCCCTGGGCGGAGAGGGCGAGCCCCCACCCGTGGGCGCCCAGATCGGACCGCTCCGCGCGCACCGGGCCGAGGGTGTTGAACCCCCCTTCATAGAGCGCGTTGAGGAGGCACGTCGCCGCGACGCCCAGCCACAGCCAGGTGGTCTTGCGGAAGTATCCCCAGCCGGTCGCGAGGTCGCCGATGATCGAGCGGGTCGTGGGGACGGGCGAGGACGGGACGCGCACCCGGAGCATCAGCGCGGCCGCCACCAGCCAGGTCGCCGCGTCGATCAGCAGCGCCCAGCCGGGGCCGGCACCCACGACGAAGACAGCAGCGAGGCTCGGCCCCAGGATGGCGAGCACCGCCCGCGTCAGCGAGGTGAGGGCGTCGGCCTCCTGAAGCTGTGACGGGGGGACGAGCTGTGGCACGAGCCCGCTCAGCGCCGGGATGCCGGCCGCCGAGGCCGTGCCGTTGATGGCCGAGAGCAGCACGAGCTGCCAGAGCTCGGCGTGGCCGGTCAGCACGAGCACCGCGGCGACGGCCTGGCTGGCGCCGGAGGCGAGGTTGCTCGCCGCGATCACCGGCGCGCGACCCCAGCGGTCGGCGACCACGCCACCGAGCAGCATGAAGACGATGAGCGGGATCGTGCGCGCGGCCAACACCAGGCCGAGCGCGATCGGGGAGCGGCTCACCGCGATGACGGCGAACGCCAGCGCCACCGGCGCCATCATGCTGCCGATGAGGTTGATGGAACGCGAGGCGAAGTACCACCGGAAGAGTGGTGCGCGGAGTGGGGCCATCGCCGAGATCGAAGCCACCCGCCGAGGGTAGACCCATCCCGCGCTCATGTGGACAGTTGCTCGGCGAAGAGCCCCTTCGGAGGCCCTCTGTTCTGGACCACCCCGTGGCCCACGGCAATTCTTCCGGCGGTCAGCCGATCGCGACGCCCGCCGCGCGCAGCTCGTCGAGCGCGCGCTCGGTGGTGTCGGGAGCGACGCCGGCGCTCAGCGCGGTGAGCACGGTGGTCGCGAAGCCCTCGCGCGCCGCGTCGAGGGCCGTCGCTCGCACGCAGTGGTCGGTGGCGAGACCGCAGACGTCGACCTCGGTGACCTCGTGAGCGCGGAGCCAGCCGGCCAGCGTCGTCCCGTCCTGGGCGGCTCCCTCGAAGCCGGAGTACGCCGCCTGGTGCTCGCCCTTGCGGAAGATCTCGTCGAACGGCTCGGGGTCGAGGTTGGGATGGAACGCCTCCCCGTCGGTCCCCACTCGGCAGTGCACCGGCCAGGACTCGGCGAAGTCGGGCTCCTTGGCCCAGTGCTCACCCGGGTCGACGTGATGGTCCTTGGTCGCCACGACATGGTCGTACGCCGCCGCGCCGGGGTCCCGGTGGGCCCAGTGCTGCAGCAGCACCCCGATGTCGTGCGCCACCCGCGCCCCGCCCGGCACCGGCAGCGATCCGCCCTCGCAGAAGTCGTTCTGGACGTCGACCACGATCAGCGCACGTGTCATGGGAGCGAGCCTAGACTTCGCGGCCCCTCTTTCGCGTCGCTCTGGTCCCGCGCCGCAGCGGTCAGACGAAGATCGTCGGGATCGCGGGGTCGCCCTTCGCCATGGACTGGATGGTGAAGGGCAGCTCGGCGCGGGCCTTCGCGTGGCGGCGGCGGGCGTCGGCGAGGGGCTCGCGTCCGACGATCTCGCCGTCGCGCACCAGCGGGACCAGGAGTGGGCGGTCGTCCCCGTCGTCCGTGGGCGCGGCGCCGACCCCGATGACCTCGGCCTCCGCGACGCCGCGGGCGTTGCGCCGGCGAAGGGCGAACTTGCGGCCGCCGACGGACGCCTTGTCGGCGCTCTTCTTCGCGACCGGGACCAGCGTGCCGTCCTCGCCCTCGCGGGCGACCAGCTTGTAGACGAACCCGCAGGTGGGGTGGCCGCTCCCGGTCACGAGCTGGGTGCCGACGCCGTAGCCGTCGACGGGGGAGGCGGCGAGGGCGGCGATCGCATACTCGTCGAGGTCGCTCGTCACGATGATGTGGGTGTCGGTGGCGCCCAGCGCGTCGAGCTGCTCGCGTACGTCGACGGCCAGGACTCCCAGGTCGCCGGAGTCGATCCGCACCGCACCCAGCTCCGGGCCGGCGATCTCGACGCCGAGCCGCACCGCCTCGGCGATGTCGTAGGTGTCGACCAGCAGCGTGGTGTCCTTGCCGAGCGAGGAGACCTGGGCGCGGAACGCCTGCTCCTCGGTGTCGTGCAGCAGGGTGAAGCTGTGGGCGCTCGTGCCGGCGCTGGGCACGCCGTAGCGCGCCCGCGCGGCGAGGTTGGAGGTGGAGCCGAAGCCGGCGACGTACGCCGCCCGTGCGGCCGCGACGGCCGCCTCCTCGTGGGTGCGTCGCGAGCCCATCTCGATGCAGGGACGCTCACCCGCGGCGAGTGTCATCCGCGAGGCGGCGGAGGCGATCGCCGAGTCGTGGTTGTAGACCGAGAGCAGCACCGTCTCGAGGAGCACCGCCTCCGCGAACGTCGACTCGACGATCACCAGCGGCGACTGCGGGAAGTAGGCGTCGCCCTCGGCGTAGCCCCACACGTCACCCGAGAACCGGTAGTCCGCGAGCCAGCCGAGCGTCGCGTCGTCGACCACGCCCTCCAGGGCAGACAGCGTCTCCTGATCGAAGCGGAACGCCTCGATCGCGTCGAGCGCGCGGCCGACACCGGCGACGACGCCGTACCGCCGGCCCCCGGGGAGCCGGCGCGGGAAGAGCTCGAAGACCGAACGACGGCCCGCGGTGCCGGCCGCGAGCGCCGCCTGGAGCATGGTGAGCTCGTAGTGGTCGGTGAGGAGTGCGGTGCTCGTCGAGGACCCTGCCTGCGATTCAGTCACGGGCGCCATCGTGACACGATGGTCCCCATGAGCTCACCCCACGAGACCGCTCGCTGCGCTCGCGCTCACGCGGGGGCCCCGAGATGAGCGCGCCCAGCCCCGTGGAGCTCGACGAGCCCGAGATCGACGACCTCGCGCTGCCCAGCACGCCGTGGGTGACCATCGTGTGGAACGACCCGGTCAACCTGATGTCGTATGTCACCTACGTGTTCCAGAAGTACTTCGGCTACTCCAAGAAGAAGTCGGAGAAGCTGATGCTCGAGGTCCACAACGACGGCAAGTCGGCGGTGAGCGCGGGCACGCGCGAGGAGATGGAGCGCGACGTCCAGGCGATGCACGAGTACGGCTTGTGGGCGACCCTGGAGAAGCAGGAATGATGGGCGGGTTCAGCTACCACCGGCGTGGCAAGCAGGTCATCGCGACCTTCACCGGCTTCGAGGCCGACCTGCTGCGCTCGCTCGCCGGGCAGCTCGTGGAGCTGCTGCGCAACGAGGCCGCCGCGCCGAGCGAGTCCCAGGACCCGCTCGAGGCGATGTTCGACTTCTCCGGGCCCACGACCGAGCCCGACGACCCGGTCCTGGCGCGGCTCTTCCCGACCGCCTACCGCGAGGACGAGGAGGCGGCCGCGGAGTTCCGTCGCTTCACCGAGGGCGCGCTCCGCGACGGCAAGGCGAACGCGGCCGCGACGATCATCGACACCCTCGAGGAGGCGGGTCTACCGCCCGAGCTGACCGAGGACGGGCTCGTCATCGACGTCGAGCTCGACCACGACGAGGCCGAGACGTGGCTGCGCTCCTTCACCGACATCCGGCTCGCGCTGGCGACCCGGCTCGGCATCGAGGAGGGCGACGAGGACTACTGGGACTCGCTGCCCGAGGAGGAGCAGGTCGCCCAGGTCTACGGGATCTACCAGTGGATGGGTGTACTGCAGGAGACGCTGGTCGACGCCCTGTGGGGCGAGTAGTGCCGGTCCCCGAGTTCATCCTCGAGCTTCGCAAGCACGTCGGCCACGCCGAGCTGTGGCTGCCCGGCGTGACCGCCGTCGTACGCCGGGACGACGAGCTGCTCCTGGTCCGCCGGTCCGACAACGGGCAGTGGTCGCCGGTGACCGGCATCGTCGACCCCGGCGAGGACCCGGGCGTCACCGCCCGACGGGAGGCGCTGGAGGAGACCGGCGTGAGGGTCACGGTCGACCGGCTGGTCTCGATCTCCGCGGGGGAGCGGGTCACCCACGCCAACGGCGACCTCGCCGTCTACCTCGACCTCACCTTCGCCTGCACCTACGTCTCGGGCGAGGCGCACGTCGCCGACGACGAGTCCACCGAGGTCGGCTGGTTCCCGCTCGACGGGCTGCCGCCGATGAAGGACGCGCTGCACGAGCGGATCGCCGCCGCGCTCTCCGGCGAGGTCGCTACCCGATTCCGCGCGTGAGGTCCGCCACTGTCCGGTAGCCGGGCAGGGCGGGGTCGCGGACACCGACCACCTAGGCTGTGAGCGTGCTGACCATCGACCAGGCGACGTACGACGCGATCGTCGCCCACGCGAAGCGCGACCACCCCGACGAGGCGTGCGGGATCGTCGCGGGGCCCGAGGGCTCCGACCGTCCCGAGCGGTTCGTCGAGATGATCAACGCGGCGGGGAGCCCGACGTTCTACGAGTTCGACTCGACCGACCTGCTCCAGCTCTACAAGGAGATGGACGCGAACGACGAGGAGCCGGTGGTCGTCTACCACTCCCACACCGCGACCGAGGCCTACCCGAGCCGCACCGACATCGGGCTGGCCAGCGAGCCGAACGCCCACTACGTGCTGGTGAGCACACGCGAGCACGGGAATAACGACGGCCCGGTCGAGTTTCGTTCCTACCGGATCGTCGACGGCGAGGTGACCGAGGAAGAGGTCAACGTCGTCGCGTCCCTGGACTGACGTCCACCTGCTTTTCAACCCTGTTCGACAAGGAGAAGACATGGCCATCGAGGTCAAGATCCCGACCATCCTGCGCACCTACACGGGTGGCGAGAAGGCCGTCAGCGCCGACGGGACCAGCCTGAGCGCGCTCATCGACGACCTCGAGGCCAACCACCCCGGCATCAAGGACCGCCTCATCGACAACGGCGACCTGCGCCGCTTCGTCAACGTCTATGTCAACGACGAGGACGTCCGCTTCATCGGCGGCCTCGAGGCGCAGCTCAAGGACGGCGACCAGGTCGTCGTGCTGCCGGCCGTCGCCGGCGGCTCCTTCTGAGTCCGGCACCGGGAGGACGGCGTACGTCATGGCTCGCTTCGACAACCTGATCGCCTCGGTCGGCAGCACGCCGCTGGTGGGGCTGCCGCGGCTGTCGCCGAGCCAGGACGTCCGCCTCTGGGCGAAGCTCGAGGACCGCAACCCCACCGGCTCGATCAAGGACCGTCCGGCCCTGAAGATGATCGAGGAGGCGGAGAAGGACGGCACGCTCCGTCCCGGCTGCACCATCCTCGAGCCCACGTCGGGCAATACCGGCATCTCACTCGCGATGGCGGCCAAGCTCAAGGGCTACCGCATCGTCTGCGTGATGCCGGAGAACACCTCCGAGGAGCGCCGCCAGCTGCTGCGCATGTGGGGCGCCGAGATCGTCTCCAGCCCGGCGGCCGGCGGCTCCAACGAGGCGGTGCGGGTCGCCAAGCGGCTCGCCGCGGAGCACCCCGACTGGGTGATGCTCTACCAGTACGGCAACGCCGCCAACGCGCTCGCCCACGAGGAGGGCACCGGCCCGGAGCTCCTCGCCGACCTGCCGTCCATCACCCACTTCGTCGCCGGCCTCGGCACCACGGGGACGCTCATGGGCGTCTCGCGGTTCTTCCGGCGCGCGAAGTCGGAGGTCCGCATCATCGCCGCCGAGCCCCGCTACGGCGAGCTGGTCTACGGCCTGCGCAACCTCGACGAGGGCTTCGTCCCCGAGCTGTACGACGCCGACCTGATCGACGCGCGGTTCTCGGTCGGTCCGCGCGACGCCGTCCGGCGCGTGCGCGAGCTGCTCGAGCTCGAGGGCATCTTCGCCGGCATCTCCACCGGTGCGATCCTGCACGCCGCTCTGGGCCAAGCCGCCAAGTGCGTGCACGAGGGACAGAGCGCCGACATCGCGTTCGTCGTCGCCGACGGCGGCTGGAAGTACCTCTCCACCGGCGCCTACGAGGGCACCATCGACGAGGCCGAGGAGTCTCTCGAAGGCCAGCTCTGGGCGTGACCGGCGCCGCCCGGCGGAGCGTCCGCGGCGTTGTCGGTCCTCGACGCCCCGCTTCGCTTGACGGGCGCCTTCGGCCCTCCGCCTTGCGGCCGCACGCGCCGGACGACGCCGGTCCTCGACGCCCCGCTTCGCTTGACGGGCGCCTTCGGCCCTCCGCCTTGCGGCCGCACGCGCCGGACGACGCCTGACCTCAAGCGGTGCCCGGCGAGTCAGCGGACGCGGAGGTTCTGCTTGCGGTCGAGGATGCTCCCGGGAACGGGCCTCAGCCCGAGCAGGTCGAGGGCGAGGTCGGCGACGTCGCCGTTGCGGACCGGCTGGCGCGCAGGGGCGTACGTCGGCCGGCGGGTGCCGGGCCGCTGGTAGGCGGGGTTGAGCGCGTAGAGGTCGCGCCCCTTCGCCACGCCCTTGCCCCAGACGACGAAGGGCACCCGGTAGTCGGCGTACACGCGCGGTGTGTGGCTGTGACTGCCCTTGAGGAAGCCGTGGTCGGCGGTGAGGATCACGACCGTCCTCCGCTTGAGCGCCGGGTGGCGGTCGAGCGCGGTGAGCACCAGCCCGAGCTGCGCGTCGGTGCGGCGTACGGCGGTGAGGTAGCGCGCACTCATGCCGCCGTACGCGTGCCCGGCCTGGTCCGGCAGGGAGACGTGCAGGAACGTGAACGGACGCTGCTTGGTCACCAGGTCGCGGACGGCCGACCTCACCAGCGCCGTCTGCGCGGTGTCGACGTGGAACCGGGTGATCGCGACCGGCCACGACCGGTCGTAGAGCCGGAACTTCGGCTTGGTCGAGAAGAGCGCAGTCGTGCCGCCGGCGCGGTGGACGACGGTGAAGACCGAGCTGACGAAGTGGCCGGCGGCCTTCGCGACCGTCATCCGGGGCCGGTCGTCGTCCCAGGTGACGCCGTGGCCGCCCTGGGAGGCGGTGATGCGCCGCCCGGTCATCATGCCGGTGTGGTTGGGCAGGGTGACGTTCTGCTCGTACTCCGTGCGGGCGTTGAGCGTCGACGCGCCGTGGCGGATCAGCCGGTAGAAGTGGGGGAGGCGCTTGGCGCCCAGCTTCGTGAGCGCCGCCGGGTTGAGCCCGTCGACCGAGATCGCCAGGACCCTCACCGAGGGGTCGGGACGAGCCGCGGGCACCCGGGCGGAGACCACCCGGGCCCGGTCGGGCTCGGGCCCCGGTCCGGCCTGCGACGAGCCGCAGCCGCCGACGGCGAGGGTCGCGGCGAGCGTGGCGCTCACGGGCAGGGCCAGCAGGGAGCGACGGTCCATACCGCCGAGCCTACGTGACGGGGCTCTCGCCGTGTCGGAGCGTGACGTGGGTCAAGGGTCCGTGCGTCGGCGCGGGCGAACGCCTAGCCTTGCGTCTCGTGCGCGCCCCCGTCCCCACCGATCCCGCGGCCCCGATCGGCATCTTCGACTCCGGCTTCGGGGGCCTGACGGTGGCGCGGTCGGTCATCGACCAGCTGCCCCACGAGTCGATCCTCTACGTCGGGGACACCGCCCGGGCGCCGTACGGTCCCAAGCCGATCGCCGAGGTGCGCGAGTACGCCCTCGAGTGCCTCGACCACCTCGTCGACCAGGGCGTCAAGGCGCTCGTCATCGCCTGCAACTCCGCCTCCGCGGCGATGCTGCGCGATGCGCGGGAACGCTACGACGTCCCCGTGGTCGAGGTGATCCTCCCGGCGACGCGGCGTGCGGTCGCCGCCTCGCGGACCGGCCGGATCGGCGTCATCTGCACCCAGGCCACCGCCGAGTCGATGGCGTACGACGACGCCTTCGCCGCCGCTCCGCACGTCGACCTCCACACGCAGGCCTGTCCGAAGCTGGTCCCGTTCGTCGAGGCCGGGATCGTGGCCGGTCCGGAGCTGATCGACGCGGTCCACGAATATCTCGACCCGCTGACCAGCGCCGGCATCGACACCCTCATCCTGGGCTGCACGCACTATCCGCTGCTGACGGGCGTGATCTCCTACGTCATGGGTGACAACGTGACGCTCGTGAGCAGCGCGGAGGAGTCCGCCAAGGACGTCTACCGGGTCCTCGCCGGCACCGGCCTGATGCGGGAGAGCGGCGAGCCGTCGTACACCTTCCTGACCACCGGCAACCCGGACGAGTTCGAGACGATCGGGCGCCGCTTCCTCGGGCCGGAGCTCGCGGGAGCGAAGCAGTTCGTCGGGGGTCTGGTGTGAGCGCGATGAGGCTGACGATCGTCGGGTGCTCGGGCTCCTACCCGGGGCCCGAGAGCCCGGCGTCCTGCTACCTGGTGGAGGCTGACGGCGTCGACGAGTCCGGGGAGCAGCGCACCTGGCGGATCGTCCTCGACCTCGGCAACGGTGCGCTCGGCGCGTTGCACCGCTACGCCGACCCGCTCGCGGTGGATGCCGTGCTGCTCAGCCACCTCCACGCCGACCACTGCATCGACATGGCGAGCTACTACGTGCTCCGCAAGTGGCATCCGAGCGGTCCGCAGCCGCGGATCCCGGTGTGGGGGCCGAAGGGCACCGCGCGCCGGCTCGCGAAGGCCTACGACCTGCCGAAGAAGCCGGGGATGCAGGAGGAGTTCGCCTTCTGCCGCTATCAGGACCGCTTCACCGTCGGCCCGTTCACGATCACGCCCGTCCCGGTGGATCACCCGGTGCCGGCGTACGGGCTGCGCATCCAGGTCGGCGACGCCGTCCTGGCCTACACCGGCGACACCGGCCCGACCGACGCGCTGCTCGACCTCGCCCGCGACGCCGACCTGCTGCTCGCCGAGGCCTCCTTCCGAGACGGTGACGACAACCCGCCCAGCCTGCACCTCACCGGCCGTGAGGCGGGGGAGACCGCCGCGAGGTCCCGCGCGAAGCGCCTCGTCGTCACCCATGTCCCGCCGTGGCACGACGCCGACGCCATCCTCGCCGAGGCGAAGGGCGCCTACGACGGCCCGGCGGAGCTTGCCCGGCCCGGAGCCGTCTACCCGCTCTGACCCACCCGGGGTGGCCCCTGGGGAAGCCATGACAAACGTCGTGCGGCTTTCAGGGTCAACCCGGATGCGGGGAGCCGCCCGGCAAGGCAGGCTGGGGGCCATGATCAAAGTCGAGGGATTGACCCGTGTCTACGGGTCCTACACGGCGGTCGACGACGTGTCGTTCGAGTGTCAACCGGGCAAGGTGACCGGCTTCTTGGGCCCGAACGGTGCCGGCAAGACGACGACCATGCGCGTCATGGTCGGGCTGACGCCGCCCACCAAGGGCACGGCGACGATCGACGGCCGTCTCTACAGCCACCTGCCCAACCCCGGTCGCCACGTCGGCGTGCTCCTCGACGCGTCGGCGCAGCACGGCGGTCGCACCGGGCGCGAGGTGCTCATGCTCGGGGCGATGACGATGGGGCTCCCCGCCACGCGGGTCGACGAAATGCTCGAGATGGTCTCGCTGACGCCGGCGGAGTCGCGACGGAGGACGAAGAACTACTCACTCGGCATGAAGCAGCGCCTCGGCATCGCCCATGCGCTGCTGGGTGACCCCCAGGTGCTCATCCTCGACGAGCCGGCGAACGGGCTCGACCCGGCCGGGATCCGCTGGATGCGCGGCCTACTCAAGTCCTACGCCGACCGTGGTGGGACCGTGCTGCTCTCGAGCCATCTGTTGCACGAGGTCGAGCTGATCGCCGACGAGATGATCCTGATCGGTAACGGCAGGATCGTCGCGCAGGGTGACCGCCGGTCGCTCCTGGCGAACGCCGGTCCGGAGCAGTCGCTGGTCACCGCGCTCGACAATGACGCGCTGACCAAGGCGCTCGCCGCGAAGGGCCTCCACCCCCAGGTCGCGGGCGAGGGCCTGCGCGTCGACTGCCCGACCGTCGAGGTCGGACGCACCGCCGTGGAGAACGGCATCGTCCTCACCGACCTGCGCTCCGGCGACGGCGGCCTCGAGGAACTCTTCCTGCAGCTCACCGCCGACACCCAGCGCGAAGGAGTGGTCGCATGACCGCCGTGACCCAGCCCCAGGCGCCGACCCGTCCGGCGGCCGGCGGCGGAATCCCGTTCGCGCGGTTGCTCAAGGTGGAGTTCCGCAAGTCGTGGGACACCCGGGCCAGCTTCTGGCTGCTGTTCTCCATCGGCGCGATCGTCCTGATCGCCGAGCTGATCGCGGCGATCGTGACCGGCGTCCAGGACGTCGACGACGTCCAGTTCGGAACGTTCGCCACCGTCGCCGGCTTCGTCAGTCAGCTGTTGCTGCCGGTGCTCGGCATCATGCTGGTCACTTCGGAGTGGAGCCAGCGCACCGCCATGGTGACGTTCGCACTCGAGCCGCGGCGCTCGCGTGTCGTCCAGGCCAAGATGCTCGTCGGCCTGATCTGGACGGCCGTCACGGTCGTCTTCGCGCTGGCGGCCGGCGCCGTGTTCAATCTGCTCTACGCAGCGATCTCGGGACACATCGACTGGTCGGGCGGCGCCGGCATCACCGGATTCGTCATCACCCAGTCGATCGCGATGCTGCTCGGCTTCGCGCTGGCCGCGCTGCTGCTCAACACGCCTGCCGCGATCGTCATCTACTTCGCCTACCTGTTCGCCCTGCCGACCATCCTCGCCATCGGCAGCGCGCTGATGGCCTGGTTCAAGTCGTTCGCGGAGTGGATCAACTTCAGCGGCGCCCAGAACCCGCTCTACGACGGCTTCTGGCACATGAGCGGCAGCGAGTGGGGCAAGCTGATCGTCTCGGGCTGCGTCTGGTTCGCCATCCCGCTCGCGATCGGCCTGCGCCGCATCATGCGGGCTGAGGTGAAGTAGCCGCGGGTGACGTCGCGGTCGGCGCCGGTCGTTAGGGTGCATCCCATGACGACCCGCGCCGACGGCCGCGCCAACGACGAGCTGCGCCCGATCACCATCACCCGCAACTGGCTGGACCACGCCGCCGGCTCCGTGCTCATCGAGTTCGGGCGCACCCGCGTGCTGTGCGCCGCCTCGGCGTCCGAGGGCGTGCCGCGGTGGCGGAAGGGCTCAGGGCTGGGCTGGGTGACGGCGGAGTACGCCATGCTGCCCGCCTCGACCAATACCCGTTCCGACCGCGAGTCGGTGAAGGGGCGGATCGGTGGACGGACCCACGAGATCTCGCGTCTCGTCGGCCGCTCCCTGCGCGCCGTGATCGACTATCAGGCGTTGGGGGAGAACACCATCCAGATCGACTGCGACGTGCTGCAGGCCGACGGCGGCACCCGCACCGCCTCGATTACCGGCGCCTACGTCGCGCTCGCCGACGCGGTGGCCAAGCTCGGGGTGCCCAAGGCGCTGACGGGCTCGGTGGCGGCGGTCTCGGTCGGGATCATCGACGGCGTGCCGCGTCTCGACCTGCCCTACGAGGAGGACGTGCGCGCGGAGACCGACATGAACATCGTCATGACCGGCGACGGGAAGTTCGTCGAGGTGCAGGGCACTGCCGAGGGCGCTGCCTTCGACCGGTCGGAGCTCGACGCCCTGCTTGCGCTGGGGGAGAAGGGCTGCGCCGATCTCACCCGGCGGCAGCAGCAGGCCCTGGCGCAGGAGCTGCCCCGGTGAGGATCCACGTCGCGTCCCGCAACGCCAAGAAGCTCGAGGAGATGTTCCGCATCCTCGAGCCGCTGGTGCCGGGCGTCGAGGTGGTCGGGCTCGACCAGGTCGACCACTACGGCGAGCCCGTCGAGGACGCTGCGTCGTTCGAGGGCAACGCACTGATCAAGGCGCGCGCCGGCTTCGCGGCCACGGGGCTGCCGACCGTCGCCGACGACTCGGGCCTGTGCGTCGACGCTCTCAACGGCATGCCCGGTGTCCTCTCGGCGCGCTGGTCCGGCCCGCCCAAGGACGACGGCCGCAACAACCGGCTGCTCCTCGCCCAGCTCGACGACGTCCCCGACGAGCGCCGCGGTGCCCACTTCGCCTGCGCGATCGCCTTCGTCCACGGCGCGGGCCCGAACGGCGAGGTCGTGGTGGAGGGACGGATGGACGGTCGCGTCATCCGCGAGACGAGGGGCAGCGGAGGTTTCGGCTACGACGTGCTCTTCGTCGCCGACGACACACCCGACGGCCGCACGTCGGCGGAGCTCAGCGTCGCCGAGAAGGACGCGATCTCCCACCGCGGCCGTGCGCTGCGCGACATCGCGCCGCGCGTCGCAGCGATCCTGAAGGCCTCGTCGTGAGGCTCTTCCCTCGGGCGCGTCAGGCCGTCGAGGCGGACGCGGCGTCGCCACCGCTCGCCGAGGTCGACATCGCCGCCGTCCGCGCCGAGGCCCGCCGCGCCGCCCAGGCGGAGCCGAAGGAACAGGTCGCCGAGGTCACCGGTCTGGACGCCGACGGCGTGCCGTGTCGTCTCTACACGCCGGCGGACGTGGCGGAGGGTGTGATCGTCCACCTGCACGGCGGTGGGTTCGTCTTCAACGACATCGAGGTCCACGACGCCGCCTGCCGGCGGTTGGCCAACCGCACCCGGCTCCGGGTCCTCTCGGTCGACTACCGCCGTCCGCCGGAGCATCGCTTCCCCGCAGCGCCCGACGACGTCGACACCGTCGTCCGGTGGCTCGCGGGTCACCCACTCCTCGGGTCGCTGCCGGCGTACGTCCACGGCGACAGCGCCGGCGGCAACCTCGCCCTCGTCGCAGCGCTGCGCAACCCGGGCCGTTTCCGCGCGGTCGTGCTGGTCTACCCGTTCCTCGACCCGACCTGCGCGTCGGCGTCGTACGCCGTCGAGGGCGGCTGGAAGGCCGACGCGGAGTGGTACTGGGCGCAGTACGCCGCCGACCCGACCGACCGCACCGACCCCGACTTCGCGCCGCTGCTCGCCGACGACGCGAGGCTCGCTGCCCTGCCGCCCACGCTCGTCGTCAGCGCCGAGGGCGACATCCTCGTCGACGAGGACGAGGAGCTCGCCCACCGACTGGCCGAGCTCGGCGTCGAGGTGGTGGCCTTCCGCGCCGTCGGGCAGGTGCACGGCTTCTGGCGTCATGGCCCGGTCTTTCCTGCGGCGGAGTCGGTGATGGCGATGACCGCCGGCTTCCTGACCCAGCACGGCTGAGCCGCGTGCCCCGTCTGAGAGACTGAGGCCATGCGCGTGCACCTCGGCTGCGACCACGCAGGCCTCGACCTCAAGAGCCACCTGACCGACCGACTGACCGAGCTGGGGTACGACGTGGTCGACCACGGGCCGTTCGTCTTCGATGCGCTCGACGACTACCCGGTGTTCTGCATCCGGGCCGCCGAGGGCGTCGCCCGCGACCGTCAGCAGGGCCTGGACAGCCTCGGGGTGGTGATCGGCGGCTCTGGCAACGGCGAGCAGATGGCGGCCAACAAGGTGTTGGGCATCCGCTGCGCGCTCGTCTACTCCGACGAGACCGCGAAACTGGCCCGCGAGCACAACGACGCCCAGGTCGTCGCGGTCGGCGGCCGGATGCACCCGATCGAGGACATGACCCGCTTCGTCGAGCTGTTCCTGGCCGAGCCGTTCAGCAACGATGAGCGGCACGTGCGTCGCATCGGCCAGCTGAGCCGCTACGAGGAGACCGGCGAGCGGCCGGCGCTGCCGGACTCGGCGCAAGGACTCGGCCCGGCCGAGGACCAGGACTGACCGAGGGATGCCGGAGGGCCACACGCTCCACCGCCTCGCCGTCGACCTGACCGACGCGTTCGCCGGGCGGCAGGTGCGGGTCGGCAGCCCGCAGGGCCGCTTCGCGGAGTCGGCGGCGCTGCTCGACGGCCAGACCATGCTCGGCGCCGAGGCGTGGGGCAAGCAGCTGTTCGTGGAGTTCCCGGGGGAGCGGTTCGTCCACATCCACCTCGGGCTCTACGGCAAGCTCGCGATCAACGGGTACGCCGCGGTGCCACCCGAGCCGGTCGGGCAGGTCCGGCTGCGTGTGGTCGGCCCGACGGCGTACGCCGACCTGCGCGGCGCCACCGCCTGCGACCTGTGGACGCTGTCGCAGCGCGACGCCTGCGTGGCGAAGCTCGGGCCCGACCCGCTGCGCGACGACGCCGACCCGGGGCGGGCGTGGGCCCGGATCAGTCGCAGCCGAGCCCCGATCGGCGGTCTGCTGATGGACCAGAGCGTCGTGGCCGGCATCGGCAACGTCTATCGCGCCGAAGTGCTCTTCCGGCACCGTCTCGACCCGCTGCGGCCGGGCAGCACCCTGCGCCGGAGCCAGTGGCAGGCGATCTGGGACGACCTGGTCATGCTCATGAAGGACGGCGTCGAGAAGAACCGCATCGACACGGTCCGCCCGGAGCACACGCCCGAGGCGATGGGGCGCCCGCCGCGCAAGGACGACCACGGCGGCGAGGTCTACGTCTATCGCCGTGCCGGGCAGCCGTGCCACGTCTGCGGCACCCCGGTCCGGACCGTCGAGCTGCAGGCCCGCAACCTGTTCTGGTGCCCTGGTTGCCAGCGCGCGTATCGCCCGCGGAAGGCACCGTCGACACCGTAGAGTGGGACAACCCCCGGACCTCGAGGATCCACACTGATGTCGGCTCACTCCGCCTTCGTCGCGCGCCTGCGCCGACCGCACCAGCTGCGGCGGCGGCTGCGTGGCGTCGAGACCCGGACGCTCATCGTGCTCGCGGCGATCACGGTGCTGTTCACCGTGCTCGACGGCATGACCCAGAGCTGGATCGCGTGGTTCCCGCTCGCCTCGCTGATGGTGCCCCTCATGCTCGGCAGCCTGCTGCTGGGGCCGCGGACGCTGCCGTGGTTCGTGGTGTTCGTGATGGCCCTGCTGGTGGTCGCGACCAGTCGTCAGGAGACGATCAGCGACGTCGACGCCGCGGCGGTGGGGGTCTACTTCCTGCTCGGCCTGATCGTCCTGCTGGTCTCGTTCAGGCTGAACCGCCTGGGGGTGGCCGGCCTCCGCGGAGAGTCGATGTTCGTCGACCTCCGCGACCGCATCCTCGACCAGGGCGGCATGCCGGAGCTGCCGGCCGGCTGGCAGGCCGAGTCGACGCTCGCCTCCGCCAGCGGCACCCGCTTCGCAGGCGACTTCATCGTCGCGCTGAGTCCGGTCCCGGAGCGGCTCGAGGTGGTCGTCGTCGACGTGTCCGGCAAGGGGGAGCAGGCGGGGACCCGTGCCCTCATGCTGTCGGGCGCCCTCGGCGGTCTGCTCGGCGCGCTCCCGCCGGCGGAGTTCCTGCCGGCCGCCAACGACTACCTCCTGCGACAGGCCTGGGAGGAGGGGTTCGCCACCGCCGTGCACGTCTCGTTCGACCTGGCCTCCGGCGCCTACGAGGTGCGTACGGCGGGCCACCCGCCCGCGCTCCTTCGCCGCGCCGACGGCAGCTGGGCGATGCTGGCCGGCACCGGCCCTGTGCTCGGGCTGATCGAGGGCGTCGAGTTCGACTGCGCTGCCGACGTCCTCGGACCGGGTGACACCGTGCTGCTCTACACCGACGGCATGGTCGAGGAGGCGCGCCGCGACATCGAGCTCGGCACCCGCCGTCTCGCGGCCGAGACCGACATGCTCGTCGAGGCGGGCGAGGAACGCCTCTCCCGTCGGCTCGTGACACGGCTGGGGTCGAAGGACGACGACCGCGCCGTGGTGGTCATACGGCGGCGCTGAGCGCCCGAGACCGGCGGCCGCGTCCCGAAGTGGTGAGCCGGTTGGGGATCGGCCGTGTGACTGTGGCACCATTTCGCAGGTTGCCCGGCGTCGTACGCCGCCGAGGGCAGCGCGCGGATGTAGCTCAATGGTAGAGCCTCAGTCTTCCAAACTGATTACGCGGGTTCGATTCCCGTCATCCGCTCCAAGAGGGTCATCCCGAGGGTTGGGAGGTCCCCCTTGGCGGGGCGTAGCGTAGTGGCTAGCGCGCCTGCTTTGGGAGCAGGAGACCGCAGGTTCGAGTCCTGTCGCCCCGACTGCACCGGCAGACCCATCGTCGGACCCGCACCACCATCCATGAACAACGACAGGAGAAACCCTGTGAAGAGCGCCGTCGAGACCTTGAGCCCCACCCGGGCCAAGCTGACCGTCGAGGTGCCCTTCGAGGAGCTCAAGCCGAGCCTCGACGCGGCGTACAAGCAGATTGCCCAGCAGATCAACGTCCCGGGCTTCCGTCGGGGCAAGGTCCCGCCGCAGGTCATCGACCGGCAGGTGGGCCGTGGTGCGGTCCTCAACGAGGCGATCAACCAGGTCCTGCCGCAGAAGTACATGGAGGCCCTCCAGGAGAACTCTCTCGAGCCGCTCGCGCAGCCCGAGATCGAGGTCACCAAGCTGGACGAGGACGCCGACGAGGTGGCGCTGGAGTTCACCGCCGAGGTGGACGTGAAGCCGGAGATCGAGCTGCCCGACTACGCCGGTCTCGAGGCCCAGGTCGACGACATCGAGATCACCGACGCCGACGTCGAGGAGCAGGTCCAGGCGCTCCGCGAGCGCTTCGGCACGCTCAAGGACGTCGAGCGCCCGGCACAGGACGGCGACTTCGTCGTCATCGACCTCGTGGCGACCAAGGACGGCGAGCCGGTCGAGGGCGCCGAGGTCAGCGGCATGAGCTACCAGGTCGGCAAGGGCGGCATGCTCGAGGGTCTCGACGAGGCCATCGTCGGCCTGTCGGCCGGTGAGGAGAAGGTCTTCACCAGCCAGCTCGTGGGTGGTGACCTGATCGGCCAGGACGTCGACGTCCAGGTGAAGGTCACCCAGGTCCAGGAGCAGGAGCTCCCGGAATACGACGACGACTTCGCCCAGCTCGCGAGCGAGTTCGACACCGTCGGCGAGCTCGAGGCCGACGTCCGCGAGCGTCTTGGTCGCGGCAAGCGCCTCGAGCAGGCCGCCGCGGCCCGTGACGCGGTCCTCGAGGCGCTGCTGGAGAAGGTCGAGGTCCCGCTGCCCGACGGCATCGTCACCGAGGAGCTCGACGCGCGTCGGCAGAACATCGAGCAGCAGCTCGCGTTCGCCGGCATCACGATGGAGAAGTACCTCGAGGACGAGGAGCAGACCGTCGAGGAGTTCGAGGCCGACCTCGAGCGTCGCGTCCGTGACTCCGTCGCCGCCCAGCTGGTCCTCGACCAGATCGCGAAGAAGGAGGAGTTCGGCGTCGACCAGCAGGAGCTCTCCTCTCACCTGATGCGGCGCGCCCAGCAGTCCGGCCAGGACCCGCAGGAGTTCGTCAACCACATGTTCGAGCACAACCACGTGCCCGAGCTGGTCGCCGAGATCCTCCGCGGCAAGGCGCTCGCCCAGATCGTCGAGTCCGCCAAGGTCACCGACGCGTCCGGCAATGAGGTGGAGCTGAAGAACCTCCAGCCCGACGGCACCATCGGCGAGCCGGCCGAGGAGACCGAGGGTGACGAGGCCCCGGTCAACGCGCCGGCCGAGCTGCTCACCGACGCTGTCGAGGACGCTGAGCCCTCCGAGGACTGATCGCGCGGCCTCGCCGCTGAGTCGCCACGACGCCCCGTCCCGATCCCGGGACGGGGCGTCGTCGCCTCTTCGCCGGCGCGACGCCGTACGCTGCCGCCGTGAGTGCCTCGCCCGAGACCGTGCCCGCGGTCGTGCTCAGCGTGGAGGACCGGCCCGTCGTCGAGCCGCCGGCCCCGCCGTCCCGGATCACGGGCGTCGTCCGGATCGCGCGGGTCGCCTGGGGACTCACCCGCATCGCTCGGCGTCCCCTGGCGGCGCCGCTCGCCCTTGCCGCTGGGCCCCTGGCCCGGATCGTCGCCCACGACGGCGGCCCGGTGGCGGTGCTGCGGGCGGGAGGCCGGGACGTCGGTGTCGAGGAGGTCGCGTCCGCCGCCCTCGGCGACCGGCTGCTCGTGCTCGTGCCGCCGCCGGGGTCCGACGAGCGGGTCTGGGAGGAGGGGAGCGAGACGACGGGCGCGACGTACGCCGACCGGCTCGCCGCCCTGCTCGGCTGGGAGGCCGTCCACGTCCGGGTCGCGGCCGGGGCCGGTGAGGTCGAGTCCGCGGTCGCGCTGAGCGCACTGCTGCAGCGGGTCGTCGACGCGTGGCCGGTGCCGCCGGTGCGTCTCACCCTCCTGGCGTACGGCGCCGGCGGGCTGCTCGCCCGACACGCCCTCGGCATCACCACGACCGGCCCGCTGGTCTGGCAGTCGCTGGCCACCGAGCTCGTGGCGCTGGGCACCCCGTCGTACGCCGTGACCTCGGGACCGGTCTCCGGCGGTCTCGGCCGGCGGATCGACGAGCAGCTCGCCGGGATCGCCGTCGTCGACGAGGCGCTTGTCGCGCTGCCACCGCGAGACGACGTCGACTACGTGCTGGTCTCCGACTCCTCCCTCCAGCGGCCGAACCGGGTGGGACGCGTCATCGGCGACCTGCTGTGGTGGCGACACAAAGGCTGGGGTCGCGCACGCAAGGTGCGCGACCTCTTCCCGACCGGGGAGCGACTGACCGTGTCCACCGGGACCGCTCCGCTCGCGAACCACCCGGAGATCCACAGCGCGCTCCTGCGCTGGCTCGCCTGAGCGCGAGCGAGGCCGAGCCCGGTCGTCGCGGCTCAGCCGGGGCCGGGCGCGCCGGTGTCGAAGTTGTCGGCCCAGCTGCCCGTGGTGGAGATCAGCTTGGCGGCGCAGTCCTGCGGCGTGTTGCGGACGTGGGCGGCACACCACGCCAGGGCGGGCCTCGAGGTGCGGCCCGGCTGAGGGACGATCACGGCGTACAGGCCGCCACGCTCGTAGCTGTGGGGCCAGCGGCCGGTGTCGAGGAGCAGCGCCGAGGGGTAGCTCGCGATCAGGCGCTGGTAGTGGGCGAGGGCCTGGGCCCAGCTGGCGTCGGGGCCCGCCCCGGCGGCGAGCGCGGCCAGCTGCGGCACCCAGGAGCCGACCAGGCGGCGGGCCCGGGCCTCATCACGCCGGCTGACCTGCTGGAGCTCGTCCTGCGGCTGGGTGGCGCGCGTCGACGCCTCGCCGGCCGGCCGCGAGACGTCACCCGTCCGCGAGACGTCGCCTGGCCTGGACGCGGTCGGGCGGGCGTCCTCGCCGCGGTGACCGACGACGTACCCGATGCCGGCGGCGACGAGGAGCAGGACGACGACCACGGCGAGCGCCAGGCCGCCGCGACGGCGACCGGGGGCCGCGGAGACGGCCGCGCCGGTCGCCACCGGCGCGGCGGCGGGGGAGTCCGGTGCCGGGTCGGGCGAGTGGAGCTCGTCGGCGAAGAGCGGCCGGTGGACCACGGCGGGGTCGAGGGCCACTCCACAGCCGGTGCAGAAGGCGTCTCCGGGCCACGCCTCGTGGCCACAGGCCGCGCAGCGCTGACCACGCTGCTGGTGGGTCGTCCGCCCGGTGCTCATGCTCACCCCCTCGTCGCGTGCTCCGTCGTCGGTTCGACGCTACGCCAGCGGCAGCCCCGGACGGCGGACCCGGCCGCTGGCGTGTGGCACCGCGAAATCCGCTGTCGGCGAACAGGGCGGGACAGGTCGTGGAACTGTCCGGCCTGACGGCTAAGGTCGGCGACGTGAACCTGAACTCCAGCGCCCCTCACGGCACCGCGTCCGGTCCGGAGCACGCTCCGTCCCTGGGCGGTGGCGCCGGCCTCAACCTGCTCGACGACAACATCTACAACCGGCTGCTGCGGGAGCGCATCGTCTTCCTCGGCTCGGAGGTCCGCGATCAGAACGCCAACGCGATCTGCGCGCAGCTGCTGCTGCTGTCGGCCGAGGACCCGGAGGCGGACATCTTCCTCCACATCAACAGCCCGGGTGGCTCGGTGGACGCGGGGATGGCGATCTACGACACGATGAACTACATCCCCAACGACGTCGCGACCGTGGGCATGGGCCTGGCCGCCTCGATGGGGCAGTTCCTGCTGTGCGCCGGCGCCCAGGGCAAGCGCTATGCGCTGCCCCACGCGCGGATCATGATGCACCAGCCGTCCTCGGGCATGGGCGGCTCGGCCTCCGACATCAAGATCCAGGCCCAGCAGTCGCTCCACATCAAGAAGGTGCTGCTCGAGCTCATCTCGGAGCACACCGGCCAGACGGTCGAGCAGGTCACGGCGGATGCCGACCGCGACCGCTGGTTCACCGCCGACGAGGCCCTGGAGTACGGCCTGGTCGACAAGGTCATCAAGAGCGCCCGTGAGGCCGCCGACGCCGGTCGTCCGGCTCACCAGAAGGACTGAGAGGTTTACCGGGAATGAACTACTACATCCCGCAGTGGGAGGAGCGGACGTCGTACGGCGTCCGTCGGATCGACCCTTACGCGAAGCTCTTCGAGGACCGGATCATCTACCTCGGCACCCCGATCAGCGACGACGTCGCCAACGCGGTCATCGCGCAGCTGCTCTGCCTGCAGTCGATGAACCCGGACCAGGACATCAGCATCTACATCAACAGTCCGGGCGGCTCCTTCACGGCGCTGACGGCGATCTACGACACGATCCAGTTCATCAAGCCGGACGTGCAGACCGTCTGCATCGGGCAGGCCGCCTCGGCCGCTGCGGTGCTCCTCACCGCCGGTGCGGCCGGGAAGCGGATGGCGCTGCCCAACAGTCGGATCCTGATCCACCAGCCCTACACCGAGGGCACGTTCGGCCAGACCTCCGACATCGAGATCCAGGCCAACGAGATCCTTCGCATGCGCGAGTTGCTGGAGAAGATGATCGCCGACCACAGCGGGAAGAGCATGGAGGAGGTCAGCCGCGACATCGAGCGCGACAAGATCCTCACCGCTGAGCAGGCCGTCGAGTACGGCCTGATCGACTCCGTCCTCGCCTCGCTCAAGACCCCCGCGCTGGTCTGAGCCGTTCGACCGGCCCGTGCCGTTCCCACCACCGGGGGCCGGCACGGGGTACGGTCGGGGGGCTGCTGGCCCCGGACCCTGCCCCGACGGGGCGCAGCACGATCGACATCTAGTTGGAGGATGACCGCCCATGGCACGCATCGGTGACGGTGGCGACCTGCTGAAGTGTTCCTTCTGCGGGAAGAGTCAGAAGCAGGTCAAGAAGCTCATCGCCGGGCCGGGCGTCTACATCTGTGACGAGTGCATCGATCTCTGCAACGAGATCATCGAGGAGGAGCTGAGCGAGGGCACCGAGGTCAGCCTCGACGAGCTGCCCAAGCCGAAGGAGATCTTCGAGTTCCTCAACTCCTACGTCGTCGGCCAGGAGCAGGCGAAGAAGTCGCTCGCGGTCGCGGTCTACAACCACTACAAGCGGGTCCAGGCCGGTCTCCAGCCGCTCAGCGGCAAGCACAGCAAGGAGGAGAGCGTCGAGGTCGCCAAGTCCAACATCCTGGTCATCGGGCCGACCGGGTGCGGCAAGACCTACCTCGCACAGACCCTCGCCCGCATGCTCAACGTCCCGTTCGCGATCGCCGATGCGACGGCGCTGACCGAGGCCGGCTACGTCGGCGAGGACGTCGAGAACATCCTCCTCAAGCTGATCCAGGCGGCCGACTACGACGTCAAGAAGGCCGAGACGGGGATCATCTACATCGACGAGATCGACAAGGTCGCCCGCAAGGCGGAGAACCCGTCGATCACCCGCGACGTCTCCGGCGAGGGCGTCCAGCAGGCGCTGCTGAAGATCATCGAGGGGACGACCGCGTCGGTCCCGCCGCAGGGCGGCCGCAAGCACCCCCACCAGGAGTTCATCCAGATCGACACGACGAACATCCTGTTCATCGTGGGTGGCGCATTCGCAGGCTTGGAGCACATCATCGAGCAGCGCGTCGGCAAGAAGACGCTCGGCTTCACCGCCGAGGTCCACGGCGCGGCCGAGAAGGAGGCCGAGGACCTCCTGAAGCTGGTCCGGCCCGAGGACCTCACCAAGTTCGGCCTGATCCCCGAGTTCATCGGTCGCCTGCCGCTGATCGCCAGCGTCAGCAAGCTCGACCAGGCGGCGCTGGTGCAGATCCTCACCGAGCCCCGCAACGCGCTCATCAAGCAGTACCAGAAGCTCTTCGAGCTCGACAGCGTCGAGCTCGAGTTCACCGACGACGCGGTCGAGGCCATCGCCGACAAGGCGCTCGAGCGCGGGACGGGCGCGCGAGGCCTGCGCGCCATCATCGAGGAGGTCCTCCTCCATGTGATGTACGACGTGCCGTCCCGCGGCGACGTCGCCAAGGTGGTCGTCTCCCGCGAGGTCGTCGAAGGCACGGACGCGCCGACCCTCGTGCCGCGCGAGTCCGAGGCCAAGAAGAAGAAGTCGGCCTGAGAGGTCCCGCCCCGGGTGTGGCCGCGCCGGGGCGCATAGTCACTTCGGGCCATTTTCCTCTAGCGGCCTCGCCGGGGTCGGTCCCCGTCAGCGAGACTGGGGTCATTCCGATCAACCTGATCCCGGGCAGGGGGCGAAGCGAGTGAGGCCTGTGCAGAAGGCGCCGTTGGCGGCGTACGTCGCCGTCGTGGCCCTCGGCCTCTTCGTCATCGTCCAGATCGCCGGCCAGCAGGGACTCCCGTTCCGCGGCGTGCTCGGCTCGATCGCCTCCGTCGTCCCGGGCAGCCACCTCGACGGCGTCGTGCGGGCCGGCGCCCCGGCGGTTCCGTCGGCCGCGCCGAGCCGCGCGGTGCCGGCCTCCTCGTCGCCGTCCGGCGCAACGGCTGCCTCACCCTCCCGGCCCGGTCGTGCCGCTGCCGGCCCGGCGGCGGGAGCACGCGGTGGCCAGGTCGCTCACCACGCGACCGCGGGTCCCACGCACGGCCAGCCCGGTGCTGCGACGCACGGCGGTGGCTCGACCGGGACCACGAGCCCCTCGACATCGCACTCCTCGACATCGCACTCCTCGTCGGGCGCCACCTCGTCGCCGACCTCGGGCGTCTCATTGCCGTCGTACTCCGGCTGGGGAACGACGTCGGGCAACGCACAGGGCAGCGCACAGGGCAACGCGAACGGCCACGAGGATGCGGGCGTCCTCGGCCCCCAGGGAAGCACTCAGGGCCGCGAGAGCCGGACGACGCACTCCGCGGTGGCGCAGGCCGTGTCGACGTATGCGCCCGTGACCTACTCCGCGGTGACGTACGCCGCGACGACCTACTCCGCCGTCACCACCTATGCGGCGACGACCTTGTCCGCGACGGTCACGACGATGTCCACCACGACACCCACAGGCACGGTCGCTCCGCGGTCCGCGTCCGTGGCGACGCGTCAGTCAGCGCCGTGGCAGGCCCCGCACTGGTACGGTCCGGCGGCGCCGGGCGCGAAGGCCTCCCACGGGGTCGCGGTGCGACGTACGTCCCCGGCCGTCCACCGCACGGCGCGGCACACCACCTCGGCGAAGCAGAGCCACCACACCCGGGCGCACGCCCCGCGGCGTCCGTCCCACACCACGCGTCACGCCGCCTTGGCGACGAAGCATGTGACGTACGCCGGCTGGGGCTCGGTCCGCCACGGCTCCGGCGGCACGTACGCCGCCGCACACCGTCCGTCGTCGTCCGCCACGCACGTCGGTCAGACGAAGGCGAAGCACCAATCGTCACGCGGCTCGCGCCAGCACGGCTCCGGTCAGCACGGCTCCGGCCATCACGGCTCGCGCGGGCACGGCCACCGTCGCTGAGGGCACTCCGCGGACAGCCCGACACGACGCAGCGCGAGACGACGAGAGGCTCCGACCGATCGGTCGGAGCCTCTCGTCATGACCGGCCGGGCCGGCTCGGCATCACTCCTCGACGGCCGCAAGCTCCGCGTCGACGCGAAGTTCGGTCGCGTCGGCGTCGACGGTGAAGACTAGGTCGCCGACGATGTTGCCGGTGCGCCGCAGGTCCTCGGCGGCCGACTCGGCGTCACGGACGAGCTTCTCCGGGCCGATGAGCTCAGCGCGCGCGAGCGGAGCGCGCATCTTCACCTTGGCGTTGGACTTCGCGCCCCGGATCCCTGAGAGCGCCGCGGCGACGGCGTCGAGCGCCGTCGGGTCCGCAGCGGCGGCCGAGCCGAGGTCGAGCTCGCACGGCCACGCGGCGTGGTGGATCGAGCCCTCCTGCCACCACGACCAGACCTCCTCGGTGACGTAGGGAAGGAACGGCGCGAGGAGCCGGAGCTGGGTGTGGAGCGCGATGGCCAGGGTGGCCTTCGCCGAGGCGCTCGAGGAGTCGACCGTGCCGTCCTCGGCGGGCGGCATGTAGGCGCGCTCCTTGACCAGCTCGAGGTAGTCGTCGCAGAACTCCCAGAAGAACTTCTCCGTCGTCTCCAGCGCGGTCGTGTAGTCGTAAGCCTCGAACGCCTCGGTGGCCTTGGTGATGACGTCCTTGAGACGGGCCAGGAGGGCGCAGTCGACCGGCTGGGCGACCTCGAAGGCGTTGAGCTGAGTGGCGCCGACGTTGCCGAGGACGAACTTCGACGCGTTGAGGACCTTCATCGCCAGGCGACGGCCGACCTTCATCTGGGTCTCGTCGAACGGCGAGTCCAGCCCGGGCCGGGCCATGGCGGCGCGCCAGCGGACCGCGTCGGCGCCGAACTTGTCGAGGATCTCGGTCGGGACGACGACGTTGCCCTTCGACTTCGACATCTTCTTGCGGTCCGGGTCGAGGATGAAGCCGGAGATCATGGCGTGGTGCCACGGCACGGTGCCGTTCTCGAGCTTCGCCCGGACCACCCGGGAGAAGAGCCAGGTGCGGATGATGTCGTGGGCGTTGGTGCACAGGTCCATCGGGAAGACCCGGGCGAAGAGGTCGTCGTCCGTGCTCCAGCCGCCGGCGATGTGGGGCGTGAGCGACGAGGTCGCCCACGTGTCCATCACGTCGGGGTCGCCGATGAAGCCGCCCGGCTTGCCGCGCTGGTCCTCGGTGAAGCCCTCCGGGGCGTCGGTCGACGGGTCGATCGGCAGCTGGGCCTCGGTCGGGAGCAGCGGCTCGGCGTAGTCGGGCTCGCCCTGCGCGTCGAGGCGGTACCAGACCGGGAACGGGATCCCGAAGAACCGCTGGCGCGAGATCAGCCAGTCACCGTTGAGCCCACCGACCCAGTTGTCGTAGCGGTGCTTCATGTGGCCGGGGACCCAGGTGATGCTGTCGCCCGCGGCGATGAGCTCGTCGCGGAGGCCGGCATCGCGGCCACCGTTGGTGACGTACCACTGCCGGGTGGCGACGATCTCGAGCGGCTTGTCGCCCTTCTCGTAGAAGTTGGCCATCCGCTGGGTGGGCTTCGGCTCGCCATCAAGATCGCCGTGGGAGCGCAGCATGGCGACCATGGCCTCACGGGCCGAGTGGGCGGTCTTCCCCTTCAGATCCTCGTACGCCGCGGCCGCTGCCTCGCCCGAGAGCCACTCCGGCGTCTCGCGGCTGAACCGCCCGTCGCGGCCGATGAGCGTGCGGACAGGCAGCTGGAGCTCGCGCCACCAGGTGACGTCGGTGAGGTCGCCGAAGGTGCAGCACATCGCGATCCCGGCACCCTTGTCCATCTCGGCGGCCGGGTGGGCCAGGACGGGGATCTCGACCCCGAAGACCGGGCTCGTGACCGTGGTGCCGAACAGCGGCTGGTAGCGCTCGTCGTCGGGATGGGCGATGAGGGCGACCGCGCTGGCGATCAGCTCCGGGCGGGTGGTCTCGACGTAGACCTTCTGGCCGTCGGGCCGGTGGTAGGCGACCCGGTGGTAGGCGCCGGGATACTCCCGCGCCTCGAGCTCGGCCTGCGCGACCGCGGTCTGGAAGGTGACGTCCCAGAGCGTGGGCGCCTCCTGCAGGTAGGCCTCGCCGCGGGCGAGGTTGCGCAGGAAGGCGCGCTGGCCGACGGCCTGGGCCTTGGGCCCGATGGTCGTGTAGTGCTGCTTCCAGTCGACGGAGAGGCCCAGGCGACGCCAGAGCTGCTCGAAGACCTGCTCGTCCTGCTCGACGAGCTGCTCGCACAGGGCGACGAAGTTCGGCCGGCTGATCGGGATCTGCTTCTTGGGGTCGGGCTTGGCCGGGGGAGTGAAGTCCGGGTCGTAGGGCAGGCTGGGGTCGCAGCGGACGCCGAAGTAGTTCTGGACGCGGCGCTCCGTCGGGAGCCCGTTGTCGTCCCAGCCCATGGGGTAGAAGACGGACTTGCCGCGCATCCGCCAGAAGCGGGCGATCAGGTCGGTGTGGGTGTAGGAGAAGACGTGGCCGACGTGGAGGCTCCCCGAGACGGTCGGGGGCGGGGTGTCGATCGCGTAGACGTTCTCGCGCGGCTGGGTACGGTCGAAGGCGTAGGTGTCGTCCGCCTTCCACCGCTCCGCCCAGGTCGACTCGAGCCCCTCGAGCGCCGGCTTCTCCGGTACGACGACGGAGCGCTGCGGGGCTGGCGTCGTCTCCGGGGCGGGGGTGGGCTGGGTCTCGGTCATAGGAGAAATCCTAGGGGCGAGCGTTCACGCGCGCGAAACCGGTTGATCCCGCGGACTCCACGTGGCGTGTGCTGGCAGGCGGCAGCGATGGGGAGCGGGGAGGGCCGCCCGCCTAGACTCGACCCTGCGATGACCGAGACTCCTGCGCCGAACCCCACCCCTCGCCTGGCCGCGACGATCGACGAGGTGGAGGACGCCCTCCTCTCCCGCTGGCCCGAGACCAGGCTCGAGCCCTCGCTCGACCGGATCCGGGCCTTCACCGAGCTGTTGGGTGACCCGCAGCGGGCCTACCGCGTCGTCCACCTGACGGGGACGAACGGCAAGACCTCCACGTCGCGGATGATCGACACGCTGCTGCGTGCGCTCGAGCTCCGCACCGGCCGCTTCACCAGCCCCCATGTGGAGAAGATCAACGAGCGCATCTCGGTCGACGGCGAGCCGCTGACCGACGAGGAGTTCGTCGCTGCGTTCAACGACGTCGCGCCCTACACCCACCTCGTCGACGAGGACCAGCCGTTCCCGCTCTCGTTCTTCGAGACCGTCGTCGGCATGGCCTACGCGAAGTTCGCCGAGGCGCCCGTGGACGTGGCTGTCATCGAGGTCGGCATGGGTGGCGCCTGGGACGCCACCAACGTCGCGGACGGCGACGTCGCGGTCGTCACGCCGATCGGCGTGGACCACGCGAAGTACCTCGGCGCGACGCCCGCCGCCATCGCCCGGGAGAAGGCCGGCATCATCAAGCCGGGCGCCGTCGCGGTCGTCGCGGAGCAGCTGCCCGAGGTCGACGTGGTGCTCGTCGAGCGCGCGGCCGAGGTCGGCGCCAGGATCGTCCGCGAGGGCGATGACTTCGCCGTGGTCAGCCGTACGCCGGCCGTCGGCGGGCAGGTCGTCACCCTGCGCGGCCTGCGGGCGACGTACGACGAGGTCTTCCTCCCGCTCTACGGCGCTCACCAGGCGCAGAACGCCGCCGTCGCGCTGGTCGCCGTGGAGTCGCTCCTCGGCGACCGGCCGCTCGACGACGAGCTCGTCCGCGACGCGTTCGCGCAGGTCACCTCGCCCGGCCGGCTCGAGATCATTCGCAGCTCGCCCACGATCCTCCTCGACGCCGCCCACAACCCGCACGGCGCGGAGGCGACGGCGGCGGCCCTGGAGGACTCCTTCGCGTTCTCCTCGGTGGTCGGCGTCATCGGGGTGATGGAGGACAAGGACGTCGACGGCGTTCTGGCGGCCTTCGAGCCCCACCTCGAGCACCTCATCGTCACGCAGAACTCCACCGACCGGGCGATGTCCGCCGCCGACCTCGGCCGGCTCGCGGTCGAGATCTACGGTGAGGACCGCGTCACCGTCGTGCCGCGTCTCGCCGACGCCGTCGACGCGGCCGCCGCGCTCGCCGAGTCCGGCGACCTGGGCGGCTCGATCAGCGGGGGAGCGGTGCTGGTCACCGGCTCGGTCGTCACGGTCGGCGAGGCCCGCAGGCTGCTGCGCCGGAAGGAGCGCTGAGGTGGCGTCGGAGCGGGAGAGGTCGCCGCGGCGGGGCATGTGCGCCGCGGTCCTCGGGCTCGAGGCGATCGTCCTCGGGTTGACGACACCGGTGATGATCTCGATCGCGGACGTCGCGACCTCGACCGCCCTGTGGATCGGTCTCGGCCTGTGCGTGGTCTGCTTCGCGCTGTCGGGGATGCTGCGCAAGCCGTGGGCCTACTACCTCGGCTGGCTGGTCCAGCTCGCGGCGATCGTGCTGGGGTTCGTCATCCCGCTCATGTTCGTCCTCGGCGGCATCTTCGCGCTGCTCTGGGGGATGGCCGACGGCCTCGGCCGCAAGATCGAGCGGGAGCGCGCGGCTGCGTTCGCGGCGTACGACCGGCTCTCCCAGCAGCCCTGACCGCGAGGTGACACTCAGCGTGCGCCCCGGCGCACGGTGGATGTCACAAGGCGCTGGTGAGAGCGGCCAGCGCGCGGTCGAGCTCGTCGTCGGTCACGCCGCCGAAGCCGACGACGAGCCCGGTGAGCCCGCTGCTGCGGGCGTAGGAGCTGAGCAGGTTGATCTCGAAGCCGGCGGCCCGGGCGGCGTCGCGGGCCCGGACGGCGTCGGCCTCGGGGAGCAGCCACGTGGAGTACATCCCGGCCAGTGGCCCCGCGAGCGTGGCGTACGGCGCCAGTGCGGCGGCCACGCGTGGCGCACGCTCCGCGTAGACCCGCCGGGCGACGCGCACGACCTTGTCGACCCACCCGTCGCGCAGCAGCGTCAGCAGCGCCCGCTGGGAGGGCCAGGCCGCACCGCTGTGGGTGACGGTCCGGCGGGCGACGACCGCGTCGTGCAGCCGTGGCGGAGCGACCAGCCAGCCGAGCCGCAGCGTCGGGACGACCGACTTGGCGGCCGTCCCGACGTAGGCGACGGTGTCGCGGTCGAGCGTCGCCAGTGCCGGCACCGGGGCGACGTCGTAGCGGAACTCGGAGTCGTAGTCGTCCTCGACCACCACCGTGTCGGACCTCCGGGCGGCCGTGAGCAGCGCGAGACGGTCGGCGGCCGGCATGACCCGACCCAGCGGGTGCTGGTGGGCGGGCGTGACATAGACCGCGACGACGCCGGCGACGTGGGCGTCCAGGTCCTCCACCGGCATCACGGCGGGCAGGTCCACGACCTCGCGTCCGACGGTGAGGACCGTCTCGACCGCAGCGCGGTAGCCCGGGTCCTCGATCGCGACGGGCCCCGGCGGCAGCTCGGGCAGGAGCTGGCGCAGGGCGTCGGTCGTGCCGGCGGTCACCACGATCTCCTCGGGGTCGACGTCGAGGCCCCGCGTGCGGGCCAGTCGGTCCGCCAGGGCGATCCGGAGCTCGAGGAGCCCGCGCGGGTCGTCGTACCCCCGCGGCGGTGTCGCCGCCGAGACCTCGCGCCAGGCGCGGCGCCAGCCGGCGTCCTGCCGCGGGTCGACCCACGGCGTGCCGGTGTCGAGCCGGATCCGGCCGGGCGTCGTCGACCGACGGCGGGGCCGGGTGGCGGGAGCGGCGGCGGCGGACGGGGCTGCGACGAAGGTCCCGGCGCCGCGTCGGGCGACCAGCCACCCCTCGGCGAGCAGCTGGTCGTAGGCCTGCTCCGTCACGGCGCGCGAGACGCCGAGGTCGGCGGCCAGGGCACGGCTGGAGGGGAGCCGGTCGCCACGCGCGAGTGTGCCCGCCAGCACGAGCGCGCGCACCTGGGCGGCGAGCTGAGCCGGCAGCGGGTCCGCGTTCGTCCGATCGAGATGCACAGGCAGCATGAGTGTCCTGTCGGAATGAGCGAGAATTGGCCCGTGTCGACAGGCCACTTGTCGTCCACGATAGTCCCATGGACACGGACCTCGCCCCGCTCTCGCCCACGTCCCGCACCACGGTGAACCGTGGCCGCAACCGCGTCGTCGCCGACCGGACGCGCCTGCACGCGTTCCTCGAGGACGCGATGCTCGCGCACCTCGGCGTCATCGTCGGCGAGGGCGAGGCGAACCACCCGGTCGTGCTGCCGACGGCGTACGGCGTCGACCTCGACGGCCCCGACGCGGGCGGGTCGCTCTACCTGCACGGCTCCGTGGCCGCCGGCTGGCTGGGCCGCGCGCTCGACCGTGACGTGTGCGTGACGATCACCGAGCTCGACGGGCTGGTGGCCGCGCGCAGCGCCTTCCACCACTCGATGAACTACCGCAGCGCCGTCGTGATCGGGCGCCCCCGACGGGTCGACGACCATGACGAGCGGCTCCACGCGCTCGCGGCCGTCGTCGACCACATGATCCCTGGCCGCTGGGCGACGCTGCGGCCGAGCACGCGCAAGGAGCTCGCCGCGACCGCGGTCCTGGCGGTTCCGCTCGCCGAGGCCTCGATGAAGGAGCGGGCCGGCGGGCCGGTGGACGACCCCGACGACATCGCCGCCGGGGCCTGGGCCGGCCACATCCCGCTGCGCCGGGTCGCCGGCGCCCCGGTCGCGGACGCCGACGCCCGCGGCGGGGTCCCGGCGGACGTCCGTGACAGGGTGGCGGCACTCGCGGCCACCGGCGTCTGAGCCGCGGGCGTCGGCCGTCGGGCCCGGCGTGATCGGGAACTCACCGGGCCGTTAATGTTCCGCCCATGACGCAGCGCACCTTCGTGATCATCAAGCCCGACGCCGTACGCCGGGGTCTCGTGGGGGAGGTCCTCTCCCGCTACGAGGCGAAGGGGCTCACGCTCGTTGCGCTGGAGCAGCGCACGATCGACGGTGCGATGGCCGACCAGCACTACGCCGAGCACGTCGAGCGCGACTTCTACCCTCCGCTGCGCACGTTCATCACCAGTGGCCCGCTCGTGGCGCTGGTCCTCGAGGGAGACGAATCGATCGAGGTCGTCCGGGCGCTCAACGGCGCGACCGACGGCCGCAAGGCCGCACCCGGCACGATCCGCGGCGACCTCTCGCTCTCCAACCGCGAGAACCTCGTCCACGGCTCGGACTCGCCCGAGTCGGCCGCGCGCGAGATCGCGCTCTGGTTCCCCGAGCTCTGAGGTCCGGCGGGCTGTGCCCGCCACAGATGCGAAGGCCCCGGACATCCGTCCGGGGCCTTCGTACGTCGTGGGCGCGGTCAGCCGCTCAGCTCAGCCAGCTCGAGATCGGGTGGATCGCGAAGTAGACGATGAAGAGCGCCGCCACGACCCACATCAGCGGGTGGACGGTGCGCGCCTTGCCGCGGACGATCTTGATCAGCGTGTAGGCGAGGAAGCCGGCGCCGATGCCGACCGAGATCGAGTAGGTGAACGGCATCAGCGCGATGGTGAGGAACGCCGGGATCGCGACCTCGAGATCGGCCCAGTCGATGTCCTTGACCTGCTGCATCATCAGGAAGCCGACGAGCACGAGCGCCGGGACGGCCGCCTCCGAGGGGATGATGTCCACGATCGGGGCGAGGAACGTCGCGAGCAGGAACAGCACGCCCGTGACGACCGCCGAGAGGCCGGTGCGGGCGCCCTCGCCGACGCCGGACGCCGACTCGACGTAGGTCGTGTTGGAGGAGACGCCGCCGACGCCACCGGCGGCTGCGGCCAGCGAGTCGATGACGAGGATGCTGCGGCTGTTGACCGGGGTGCCGTCCTTCTGGAGGAGGCCGGCCTCGGCGCCGATCGCGGTCATCGTGCCCATCGTGTCGAAGAAGTCCGCGAGCATCAGGGTGAAGATCAGCAGGATCGTCGTGACCACGCCGACGTTCTGGAACGAGCCGAGCAGGTTGAAGTGGCCGAGGGTGCCGAACGACGGCCAGTCGACGACCTTGTCCGGCCACGCGGGGACGTTGAGGGACCAGCCGGTCGGGTTCTTCGCGCCGCTGGCGCCAAGGTGACCGATCGCCTCGACGACGATCGCGAGCAGCGTGGTCGCGATGATCGCGATGAGGATCGCGCCGCGGACCTTGCGGACCCAGAGGGTGATGACCAGGGCGAGGCCGACGAGGAAGACCAGGACCGGCCAGCCCGCGAGCTGGCCGGCGGGGCCGAGCTGGACGGGGGTGGTGGTGTTGGAGGCGTCCGGCACTCGGCGTACGAAGCCGGCGTCGACGAAGCCGATCACGGCGATGAAGAGTCCGATGCCGACGGAGATGGCCACCTTCAGCTCGCGCGGGACGGCGTGGAAGACCGCCTCCCGGAACCCGGTCAGCACCAGCACGAGGATCACCACGCCCTCGATGACGATCAGGCCCATCGCGTCCGCCCAGGTCATCTGCCCGGCGATCGAGACCGCGACGAACGCGTTGAGGCCCAAGCCGGCCGCCAGCGCGAGCGGGAAGTTCGCGACCACGCCCATGAGGATGGTCATCACGCCCGCCACCAGCGCGGTGCCCGCCGCGATCGCGGCGAGGTTGTGCGGGCTCGCGCCGCCGAGTGTCTTGCCGTCCGCGTCGGTCGCGAAGCCGAGGATCAGCGGGTTGAGGACCACGATGTAGGCCATCGTGAAGAACGTGACGACGCCGCCTCGGACCTCACGTCCGATGGTCGAGCCGCGCTCGCTGATCTTGAAGAAGCCGTCGATGCCGCCGCGGGGTGCCCGCGCTGTCGAGGTGGTGGTCACGGATCGCCATTTTCGCAGATGAGGGTGGTGCTCCGTGAAATCTCACGGCGGGCGCAACCCGAGCCGGTCGGTGGGATCGACCGCAGGCTCGTCCCCGGCTGCATATCGGGGCCCCGTGTCGGTTGTCCACAGGCAGGAAGGACGCCCGTTTCCGGCCGTCATGCCGGGGCAGCCTTCGGGCATGATGAACATGCCTTCCGACGCTTCCGCTCCCACCCGCCGCGACGCCCACCGGGGCCGTCACCTCGCCCGCGCCGCGGGTCTCTCCGCCGCGTCCGCCGCCTGGTGGCGGGCCGTGCACGCGCGCCGCCCGGACGTCGAGCTTGTCCTGCTCCCGCCCGAGGATCCGCCGCGGCCGACCTGCGGGGAGGATGAGGCTGCGGCCGCGCTCGAGCCCGCCGCGACCGTGCTCGCGGCGTCGATGTCCGCGCTGGCGGTCGTCCGTGAGCGGGCCGCCTGGACGCCGGTCGCGTCCGGCGTCGTACGCCGCACCCGGGTGACGGTCGGCCGGGTCGGCGAACCGGAGCGCTGGCTCAGCGAGCTCGCCGCGCGCCTGCGGTACGACGACTGGCGGGTCGACCACCGCCGAGGGGCTCACGTCCTGGTGACCGCACGGCGCGGCGGCGTCGAGCTGCGCGCGACCGGCGCTGCGACGGGTGTCGTGACGGTGACGTTGGCGGGTCCTCGGGTGGCGGTCGACCCGGTGCGCCGCCGTGAGTTGCTGCGGGGAGGCGACCGGTCATGACCCTCCGCCTCGATCCCGCGGAGGTCGCCTCGGCCGCCGACGGCTGGGACGACCAGCACCTCTGCCTCCTCGGAGGCTCGCGACGCCTGCGCGACACCTCCTGTGCCGGCTTCACCGCGCCGACCCGTGGGCCGGCCGAGCGGTTCCGGGCGGCGTGGGCCGCCCTCGCCCGCGAGCTCGCGGTGGACGCCGAGGCCCGCGCCGACAGCATGCGCGCCGCCGCCGTCCGCATCATCGAGGCCGACGACATGTCGGTGGCGGTCGCCCAGCTGCTCGAAGCCGAGCTGGAGGAGACCCGATGACGCTCCTGCACCGGCCCACCCCGATGCCGGCGTGGACGGCGGACCCAGCGGCCGTCACCGACTACGGCACCGAGATCCTGGCCCTCTCGGCCGTGCTCGACGACTGCGGCAGCTTCGCGAGCGGCGGCGCGCGTTGCCCGAGCTGGACGGGCGACGGGGGGACGGCGTACGCCACCGGCGTCGCCGGGCTCGGTCGTCGGGCCGACGCCCTCTCGCTGGCCAGCCGCGACGTCGGCAACAAGGTCGTCGCCCATGCTGAGGAGCTGGCCGACCTCCATGGTCGGCACGTCGACCTCAGCCGGCGTGAGCGCGAGCTCGACCGGCTCGTCGCGCAGGTGGCCGTGGCGGGGGAGGCGGGTGTCGTCTGGGGGCTCTTCGGCATCGTCGGACCCGCAGCGCTCGACCAGATGCTGGCGGCCTACGAGGCCGACCGGCGGACGTGGATCTCCGACCTCGCCGCCGCGGAGCAGGCCATCGTCCGCGCCCTATCCCGGACGCTCACCGCCTCCGACGTGCAGAGGACCTACGCCGACCTGCCCGATCCGGCCGACGCGGTCGCCCACACGGTCCCTGGCGCCGGCGCCTCGCCGGCGCGGATGCGCGCCTGGTGGGCCGGGCTCACCCTCGCCGAGCAGCAGGCGCTGATCGCCGCCCACCCGGAGCTGGTCGGCAACCGCGACGGCCTTCCCGCGTGGGCGCGCAACGCGGCCAACGCCGTCGCCCTCGACCGGGACCTCGCGACCGTGGGGGCGGTCCCGCCGGAGCTACGGACTCCCGAGGAGCAGGCGCGCTACGACCACGCGGTCGCGGCGGACGAGGCCCGTCAGGCGATCGAGGACCAGGCCGTCGACGTCCGCACGGGGGACCGGGTGTCCCCGCAGATCTACCTCTACGACCCGGCCGCGTTCGGCGGCGACGGGGCGATCGCGATGTCCGTCGGCGACCTCGACACCGCCGACAACGTCGCCGTGACGGTGCCGGGCTTCGGCACCGACATGGACAGCGCGCCCTTCCAGGCCACCCGGGCGATCGCGCTCCACCAGGCGATGCAGTTCGAGAGCCCGACCGGCCAGGCCGCGATGTTCTGGATCGGGTACGACGCCCCCGACAACCTGCCGTGGGACGGCGGCCTGGACGCGGCCGGCGTCGTGACGGAGCGGATGGCCGCCGCCGGCGGGGACCGACTCGCCGACACGCTCGACGGGCTCGACGCGATGCGTGACCACCCCGCCCACCTGACCGTCGTCGGGCACAGCTATGGCTCGACCACCGTCGGGCATGCGCTCCACGACCACCACACGGGGGTCGACGACGCGGTCTTCGTCGGCAGTCCGGGGGTGGGTGGCGACACCCGCACGGCGGCCGATCTCGACGTGCCGGCCGGCCACGTCTGGGCCGGCGCAGACTCCCGCGACCCGATCACCCGGCTGGGGGACACGGGCGCCGTCGGCCTCGGCACGGTCGGTGGCGGCGGACTCGGCCGCAACCCGGTCGAGGACGGCTTCGGCGCGATCCGCTTCCAGGCGGAGAGCATCACGCACGGCGGCCTCTTCGACGACCACGGGAAGTACTTCGACCCCGACACCGAGTCGCTGGCCAACATCAGCCACGTCGCGACCGGCGACTACGGCCGCGTCACCACCGCGCCGGGCGTGCACGACCCGGGCCCCGATGTCGGCGATGCCTGGGACGCCGCCGAGCACGCCGCCGGCGCGGGCGGCCACCTCCTGCACGGTCTCACCCATCCCTGGGACCAACTCGGCGACCTCGCGGCGGCCGGTCAGGACCTGGCCCAGGGAGGAGCGGACCTCGGTGGGCCGCTCGAGGACCCGGAGGCGGGCAGGGCGGCGACCTCGCCCCGGACGCACGGCGCCTAGGCGCCGGAGCTGACGCCGTGTCCGGTCGTTATCAGAGTCCGCGCCGACAGTCACATCTGTCCCACAAGACACGGCGTGCCTCACCAGAAACACGGCGTACGCCTCTTAGCCTCATCGACGGGTGCGTCCCTTCCTTCCCCGAGTCCCGCGCCCAGTGAGGCAGTCGACCCATGGCGAACAGTTTCATCGGCCGTGACATGGCCGTGGATCTCGGCACCGCCAACACTCTCGTCTACGTCCGCGGCCGGGGTGTCCTCGTCGACGAGCCCAGCGTCGTCGCGCTCCACCAGAAGACCGGCGAGGTCCTCGCCGTCGGCCACGAGGCCAAGCGCATGCTGGGGCGTACGCCCGACGACATCGTGGCGATCCGGCCACTGCGGGACGGCGTCATCGCCGACTTCGAGGCCACCGAGCAGATGCTCCGCTATTTCATCCACCAGGTGCACCGGCGCCGCTACTTCGCCAAGCCGCGGATGGTCATCTGCGTGCCGAGCGGCATCACGGCGGTCGAGACCCGGGCGGTGAAGGAGGCGGGCTACCAGGCGGGCGCCCGCAACGTCTACATCGTCGAGGAGCCGATGGCCGCCGCGATCGGCGCCGGCCTGCCCGTTCACCTGGCGACGGGCAACATGGTGGTGGACGTCGGGGGAGGGACGACGGAGGTCGCGGTCATCAGCCTCGGCGGCATCGTGACGAGCCTGTCGGTGCAGACCGCCGGGGACGACCTCGACAACGCGATCGTCACCTGGATGAAGAAGGAGCACGCGCTGCTCCTCGGCGAGCGCACGGCCGAGGAGGTCAAGATGACCCTCGGCTCGGCCTTCCCACTGCCGACCGAGCCCGAGGCGGAGATCCGTGGGCGCGACATGGTCAGCGGACTGCCGCGCACGGTGAGCGTGACGAGCGCGGACATCCGCCACGCGATCGAGGAGCCGCTGCACGACATCATCGACGCCGTCCGCGCGACCCTCGACCAGACGCCGCCGGAGCTGGCCGGCGACATCATGGACCGCGGCATCGTCCTCTCCGGCGGTGGAGCGCTGCTGCGCGGGCTCGACGAGCGGCTCCGCCACGAGACCGGCATGCCGGTCCACGTCGCCGAGTCGCCCTTGACCTCGGTCGCGCTGGGCGCCGGCCGGTGCGTCGAGGAGTTCGACGCGCTGCAGAAGGTCCTGGTCTCCGAGACGAGGCGGTGGTGATGGCGCTCCTGACCCCGCCCCCGCTGCGATCGCTCGGCAAGTCGCTCGGCTCCCTCGCGCCCCGCCGTGACCACCCGCTCGGCGCGGAGGGCCTGAACCGGCGCGGCAGCCTCGAGCCCAAGGACCCGCGCTCCCCGAAGCGCGCCACCCTGGTCGCGCTGCTGCTCGCCGGCGCGACGCTGATGACCCTCGACCAGACCCCGGTCCTCGAGCCGGTGCGCTCGGTCGCCGGCGACGTCTTCGGCCCGGCCGAGTCGGCGGCCAGCACGGTCGCCCACCCGCTCACCGACATCCCGGGCTGGTTCGACAGCCGTGACAAGCTGCGCGGCGACATCACGGACCTCAAGGCGGAGAACGCCGACCTGCGACGCCAGCTGCGCACCACCGACTTCGGCCGCAACCGCCTCGAGGAGTACGACGGCCTGACCCGCTCCGCGGAGACCCTCGGCTACAGCCTGGTGCCCGCCCGCGTGGTGGCGTACGGCGAGGCGCAGTCGTTCTCCCACACGGTGACGATCGACGCCGGGACCGACAGCGGCGTGACCGCCGACATGACGGTGATCGCCGCCGACGGCCTGGTCGGTCGGGTCCTGCGGGCGACGCGCACGACCGCGACCGTCCTGCTCATCGTCGACGCCTCGTCGGTCGTGGGTGGCCGGGTCGGGGACTCGATGCAGGTCGGTTTCGCCCACGGCTCGGGCGAGGTCTCGAAGTCGGGTGGCCTCGACCTCGAGCTCGTCGACCAGTCGGTCGCGCCGGTCAAGGGCGAGACGGTCGTGACCTGGGGGGACGGACAGGCCGCGCCGTACGTCGCCGGTGTGCCGATCGGCCGCGTGACCGGCGTCTTCGCCAGCGTTCGCGACTCGTCACGGACGGTCCGGGTCCAGCCCTACGTCGACTTCGGCGCGCTGGATGTCGTCGGTGTGGTGGTCCCGGCCGGGACCAAGGGCGACCGCGCCGTCATCGGCAGCGACGGGAAGCTGGGGTGAGGGAGATGAACGGGATCCGCGGGGCCGTGGTCGGCCTCCTTGTCGTCGTCGCGCTCCTGCTGCAGGTCAGCGTGTTCCGCTTCTTCGCCTGGGACGGCGTCGTGCCCGACCTGGTGCTCCTCGTCGTCGTGGCCGGGGCACTGGTGCGCGGCGGGCAGTTCGGCATGGTGCTCGGGTTCTGCGCCGGCGTCCTCCTCGACGTCGTCCCGCCGGCCGACCACACCGCCGGACGGTGGGCGGTCGCCCTCCTGCTGGTGGGGTACGTCGCCGGCCTGGTGCGCCCCGAGAACGGCAGTGCCCACGGTCGACCGCCGGCGCTGACGGTGGTGGCGACCGTCGCGGGCTGCTCGTTCGTCGGGACGAGCGTGTTCGCGCTGACCGGGCTGCTGCTCCACGAGGGCGACGCAGGCACGGGCTCGATGCTGGAGGTGGTCGGGATCAGCCTCGTCTGGGACGTGCTCCTGACGCCGCTGGTGCTGCCCTGGACGATGGCGCTGCTGCGCCGCGTCGAGCCGGAGCGAGCCCGCGCGTGAGGACCCGATGAGCACCCCCGCGTCCACCGCGCGCACAAGCCGGCTGCGCCTGATCGTCATCCAGGCGCTGGTCTTCTCACTGTTCGCCACGCTGGCGGCGCGGCTCTACTACGTCCAGGTCGCCCACGGTCCGAGCTACCGCGCGCAGGCGGCCTCGCAATCGGTCCGCGAGGTCGTGCAGCAGCCGGTGCGTGGGCTCATCGTCGACGACCAGGGCGTCCCGCTGGTCACGAACCGCACCTCCTGGGTGGTCAGCATCGACCACACCGTGCTCGACAAGCTGGACGCCGCGGACCGCCGGACGCTCCTCAAGCGCGTCTCCGGGGTGGTCCACGTCAAGGTCAGGAAGATCGAGAAGACGCTCGCCGACTGGAACGGCTCGCAATACCAGCCTGTCCCGATCGCCGCCGACGTCAAGCAGAAGGTCGCGCTCGCGATCCTCGAGCAGCCCGAGGACTACCCGGGTGTGCTGGCGCAGAAGGAGACGGTGCGCGCCTACCCGCACCCCTACGGCATCGACGCCGCCGACGTGCTGGGCTACCTCTCGCCGATCACCTCCGATGAGTACTCCGCGGCCAAGAAGGCCGGCGACGAGTCGCTCAACAACACCTCCGTCGTCGGGCGGGCCGGTGTCGAGAAGGAGTACGACGAGTGGCTGCGCGGCATGCCGGGCTACACCTCGGTCACGGTCGACTCCCAGGGACGCCAGATCGGTGAGGGCGAGTCCGTCGCGGCCCAGCCGGGCGACACGCTCGTCACCAGCATCGACGCCAAGCTCCAGGGCGTCGTCGAACGCCAGCTGCACCAGACGATCGAGACCGCGCGCAAGACCTACGACCCGGTCACCCACAAGAACTACGTCGCCGACTCCGGCGCCGTCGTCGTCATGGAGGCGAAGACCGGCCGCGTCGTCGCGATGGCCAGCCAGCCGACGTACGACCCCTCGGAGTGGGTCGGTGGGATCACCCAGAAGCAGCTCGACCGGCTCTACTCCAAGAAGGCGGGCTACCCGCTGGTCAGCCGGGTGACCCAGGGCCAGTTCGCGCCGGGCTCGACCTGGAAGCCGTTCATGACAGCCGGCGCGCTGAGCGACGACCTGAGCGCGGACTCCCGTTTCGACTGCGGCTCGGGGCTGCAGATCGGCAACCGCTGGTTCAAGAACTACGAGTCGGAGTCCTACGGCTCGATCTCCTTCGCCGAGGCGCTCAACGTCTCCTGTGACACGTTCTTCTACCAGGTCGGCCTGCACTTCTGGAACAAGTACGGCAGCGACCCGGCCGACGCGAAGGCGAAGGACCCGCTCGCCGCCGCGGCGCACACCTTCGGCTTCGGCGAGCCGACCGGGATCGACATCCCCGGCGAGGCGGGCGGCCGCGTCGGCGACCGCGCCTGGCGGGCCGACTACTACACCGCGATGAAGAGCTACTACTGCCGGATGGATGAGAAGGGCACCGCGCCGACGTCCTTCCTCAAGCTCTTCGCCCACGAGTTCTGCCTCGAGGGCAACTACTTCCGCCAGGGCGACGCCGCGAACTTCACCATCGGCCAGGGCGACACCATGGTGACGCCGATCCAGCTGGCGCGGGCGTACGCCGCCATGTCCAACGGCGGCACCGTCTATGCGCCGACCGTCGGGAAGGCGATCGTCAGCTCGGACGGCACCGTCCTCAAGCGGATCACGCCCAAGGTCGTCGGCCACGCGAAGGTCAGCAAGAAGGCGATCGACTACGTCAACACCGCGCTGCTCGGCACGCTCAAGCCCGACGGCGCCTGGAACGGCACCCTGGCGTGGAAGTTCGGCGGCTTCCCGCTCGACCAGATCCACCTGCGCGGCAAGACCGGGTCGGCCGAGGTCGAGGGCAAGCAGTCGACGAGCTGGGTCGCGACCTATGACAAGAACTACGTCGTCGTCATGATGGTGACGCAGGCCGGCACGGGCTCCGGCACCTCGGGCCCGGCGGTCCGCAAGATCTGGGAGGCGCTGTACGGCATCGACGGGATGACGGTCGACCCCGCGAAGGCGGCCATCCCCGGCACCACGCCGCCGAAGGCGCTCCCGGTCTTCGGGAAGGACGGCTCGATCCTGCCGCCGGACTCCTCGACCACCAACGGCCAGCGGGCCCGGAAGGAGCACTGATGAGGTCGCTGCTCACCCGCCGGGCGGCGCGGCTGGACTGGGTCCTGATGGGGGCGGTGATCGCGCTGCTGGTGCTCGGCTCGCTGCTCGTCTGGTCCGCCACTGCCCACCGCGACAGCCTCACCGGGGGAGACCCCACGGCGTACCTGCGTCGTCACCTCGCCAACGTCGTCATCGGTCTGGGCCTGCTCGCGCTGGTGCTGGCGACGGACCACCGCTGGGTGCGGATCGTCGCGCCCGTCGTCTACCTGCTCTCGTTGGTGGGCCTCGTGCTCGTCCTCGTCGCCGGCGCGACGATCAACGGCTCCCGGTCCTGGCTCGACCTCGGCGGGATGTCGATCCAGCCCTCGGAGTTCGCCAAGCTCGCCGTCGTCATCGGGATGGCCCTCGTGCTCGCCGAACGCACCGAGGGGCGCTGGCGGTCCCGGGTCGGGACCGGTGACGTGGTCGCGATGCTCCTCGTCGCCGGCGTGCCGGCGGCGCTCATCATCCTGCAGCCCGACCTCGGCACCATGCTCGTGCTCACGGCGACGGTCTTCGGGGTGCTCGCCGCGGCCGGCACCCCTCGGCGGTGGCTCGCCGCGCTCGGTGCGGGCGGCGTCGCGGCGGCGGTGGCCGTCGTCGCCGGCGGGTTCTTGAAGGAGTACCAGATCCACCGGTTCCTGGCCTTCACCGATCCCGGGCTCGACCCGCGCGGCGCCGGCTACAACGTCCAGCAGGCGCGCATCGCGATCGGCGACGGCGGGCTCTTCGGGCAGGGGCTCTTCCACGGCTCGCAGACCCGCGCCGGCTTCGTGCCCGAGCAGCACACCGACTTCATCTTCACGGTCGCGGGGGAGGAGCTCGGCCTGGTCGGCTCCGCCGTCCTGATCGCTCTCCTCGGCGTCGTCCTGTGGCGGGCGCTCCGCATCGCCGCGCGCACCGACGACCTCTTCGGCCGTGTCGCCGCCGCCGGGATCGCCTGCTGGTTCGGCTTCCAGGCCTTCCAGAACATCGGCATGTGCCTCGGCATCATGCCGGTCACCGGCGTGCCGCTCCCGTTCGTGTCGTACGGCGGCAGCTCGATGTTCGCCTCGCTGCTCGCCGTCGGGCTGCTGCAGAACATCCACGCCCGGGCGACCGCGCCCACCGCCGTACGACGGGCCGCGGCGCGGGAGCTCGCGTTGCGCTGACCGGCCGCCATGACAACTGTCATAGGTCGTTAGCCAGCCTCACGAACCTGAACTAGATTCGACGCCGATGAGCACGAGCGCGCCTGCGGGGGGCCACGCCGCACCCGGTGAATACACCCACAAGCAGATCCTGACGATCCTGACGGGCCTCCTGCTGGGGATGTTCCTCGGCGCGCTCGACCAGACGATCGTCTCGACCGCGATCCGCACGATCGCCGACGACCTGCACGGTCTGGACGCCCAGGCGTGGGTGACGACGGCATACCTCATCACCTCGACGATCATGACGCCGATCTACGGCAAGCTCGGCGACCTGTGGGGCCGCAAGAAACTGTTCATGTTCGCGATCAGCATCTTCATCGTGGGCTCCATGCTGTGCACGCTGGCGCACTCGATGTACGAGCTCGCGGCCTACCGTGCCTTCCAGGGCCTCGGGGCCGGTGGTCTCTTCACGCTGGTGCTGGCGATCGTCGGCGACATCGTCTCGCCGCGGGAGCGGGCGAAGTACACCGGCTACTTCATGGCGACCTTCGGCTCCTCCAGCGTGCTCGGGCCGGTCATCGGCGGGTTCTTCGCCGGCACCGGCTCGATCCTCGGCATCGCCGGCTGGCGCTGGGTCTTCCTGGTCAACGTCCCGATCGGGATCCTCGCGCTCATCGTCGTCTTCCGCACCCTCCACGTGCACCACGTCAAGCGGCAGGCGCGGATCGACTGGATGGGCGCGGTCGCGCTCGTCATCTGCCTGGTCCCGCTGCTCACCGTGGCGGAGCAGGGCCGCAGCTGGGGCTGGGGCTCCACGCGCTCGGTGGTGCTCTTCGTGATCGGTGCGCTGGGGCTCGTCCTCTTCGTCGCCGCCGAGACCTTCATGAAGGACGCGGCGCTCATCCCGCTGCGGATCTTCCGGATCAGGCCGGCGGCCGTCACCCTGGTGGCGAGCGTCATCGTCGGGATGGGTCTCTTCGGCGGGATGATGGTGCTGCCGCTCTACATGCAGATCGTCCACGGCGCCTCGCCGACCGAGTCCGGCTTCATGATGCTGCCCATGGTCGCCGGGCTGATGACCGCCTCGCTGAGCTCCGGCAAGATCATCAGCCGCACCGGCAAGACCCGGATCTTCCCGATCTTCGGCTCCGCCCTGATGGCGGTCGGCATGGTGCTGTTGGCCCAGATCACGGCCGACACCCACCTGTGGATCGTCATGATCTTCATGTTCATCACCGGGTACGGCGTCGGGAACTGCATGCAGCCGCTGATCCTCACGGTGCAGTCGTCGGTGCCCCCGACCTCGATCGGCGTCGCCACCTCGAGCGCGACCTTCTTCCGGCAGATCGGCGGCACGATCGGCGTCGCGGTCTTCCTCTCGGTGCTGTTCAGCACCGCGCCCGGCAACATCGCTGGGGCGTTCGACGAGGCGAAGCAGACTCCGGCCTTCCAGCAGGCCGCCCAGCAGGCCCTGCAGGAGCCGGCGAGCTCACCCGACCACCGGCTGGCGTCCGGCGACCAGAGCGTGATCGCGGGCGTCACCCAGGACTCCTCGGTCATCAACCGGCTGGCCCCGGCACTGGCCCACCCGCTCAAGGTCGGTTATGCGGAGTCGATGACCCCGATCTTCTGGACCGCCGGCGGGCTCGGAGTCCTGGCCTTCCTGGTGCTCCTGACGATGCCGGAGGTCGAGCTGCGCCAGACCTCGGCCGCCGCCGCGCGAGCCGCCACGTCGGGTGAGAACGCGCCGGAGAACGTGCGGCCGTAGCGCCGGGGCGCTCAGCGGCGAAGGAACCGCGGGCGCGGCGGGATCAGCCTGCCCACCTTCTCCAGGACGGGCATGACCATGGGCTCGAGGCGGCGGATGACGGGATCGTCCTCGGCATCGGTCAGGGCGGGGGCCGCGGCCTCGAGCGACCACGGCCGTCCTTCTTCCGCGGCGTCCAGGGCGTCGTTCGCCGCCACGGCCCAGAGTTCGTAGACCGGGTCGATCGAGAGGGGAACGTCGCCGAAGCCGGTGAACTGAGCCGTCCACGACGAGTGCACTCGGATGTCGCGCGGGAACGACGCGACCTCGGTCAGCCGGCCGGCGTACTGCTCCCGTTTGCTCCGCAGCACGAGCCAGCGGCGATCGGTCGCGACGAGGACCACCGTCGCCTGCTCCGACAGGAACGGCCAGAAGTGATCGATCGCCATCCGCACCGCTCGCGGACGCCCCCAGGACCCGCCCACCCAGACCTGGAACTGCTCGCCGGTCTCCAGGAAGGGCTCGACCCGGGGCCGCATCTCCTCGACGCTGCGCAGGACGTCCGCGCCGTTCATCGCTGGAGCCCCCGCAACAGCGCGTTGCCGAGATCGGCGTCGATGGCGGCGGAGGTGGTCTCGGGGTCGACGTCGAGGTCGAGGGCCTCCCGCGGCGGCTCGACTCGGGCCACCTCGGCGGTCGCCCAGTGCTGGCGCGCCGTGTGAAGAGCGGCCTCGCGGAACGCCGTACCGTCCTCGCCGGCGCGACCGGAGAAGACGTCTGCCCAGTCCAGGTCGCCGGCGGCGACCCGACGGGCGAGTCGGCGGAGCGACTCGGGAGCACCCGGACTCTCGGCGGCGCGCTCCATCAGGTCGCGCTCCTCGGGGCGCAGCCCGCGATGGCGAGTGCGGTCGAGGAAGTCCGCGTTGTCGGCGCGCACTCGGCGGGCCGCGGCGATCGCGTCCTCGAGCGGGCCGAGCAACGCACGGACCTCGGGGCCGAGGTCAGCTGATCCCTGGGTCATTCGGGCCTCCGTACTTCTTCGTGGGCTCGGTGGCGGCGTCGCCGAGGTGCAGGAGGGCCGTCGCCAGATCGCCATAGTCCCCGATCTGGTCCTTGATCTCCTGGATCTTCTGGTCGATCGTGCCCGGGATGTGGTGGATCAGGTAGTCGAGCTTCGCCAGCTTCTTCAGGCCCTTGACGGCGACGTTCAGCCCGGTGATGGTCTGGTGGATCGCCTTGGCGATCTTGTAGGCGCGGTAGAACGCGACGAGCGCCTCCTCGCACTTCTTCGCCGCCACGGCCTCACCTGCTCCGCACCACCAGGCCGCCGCGAGGAACCCGGCACCGACCTCGACGTCGTGGATGACGCTCTGCAGCAGGTCGACGGCCTGCTTGTAGAGCTTCTCCCACTCGTCGGCCGCCTCCTTCATGGCCAGCTTGATCGCGGCGGGAGCGGCGGCCTCTCCCTTGAAGCCGTTCCCGAGGCGGGTGCCGTACTCCTTGAAGCTCATGGCGGCGTTGCCGTCCCACACGGCGTCGACGACCGCGCGGTTGGCCAGCAGGTCCTCGCCGTGCTGGTCGAGGGCGTCATGGATGTCGCCCCAGGTGTTCGCGCACGCGGTCAGCGCCGTCCAGTTGCCGATCACGTCGTCGATCGGCTCGGTGATGTGGTGGCCGGTGAACTTGTGGAAGACCCAGTCGATCGCCTTCACATCGACGTCCATGTCGTCGCGGATCTCCTGCGACGGGTCGGGGGAGGCGCCGTAGCACTGCCCCATGGGATAGGTGGCCTGGAACGGGCCGCCGCCGTTGCCGATCGGAGTGTCGTGCTGGTGCCCGACCCGCGGTGCACCGGCGTCGGCAGCGGCGGCCGCCGCCTCGTCCTGCTTGGCGTAGTGGTCTGCGACCGACACGAGCGAGACGCCGGTGCCGTGGACCACCTTCTGGAGCTTCTCGTAGTGGTTCCCGAAGTCCTCGGCCAGCTCGTCGACGACCGGCTTGACCAGGGTGAGCAGCCCGTTGAACGAGTCGTTGGCGCGACACTCGACCTTGGTCCGCGAGACCGTCACGCTGATGATGTCGTCGGCGAAGGACTGGTAGTGGTGTCCATAGCGGCGCAGGCCGTGGAGCTTGACATCGAAGTCGGCCATGGGGTCCTTCCTCGAGGATCGGGCGGGGTGGCGTCACGAGGGGACATGCCCGGTGGAGGCGGATCGAAACATCGGACCCGCGGTCGGGGCCGGATCCGCGCCCGGCGCTTCGTCACCGGCGCTTCGCGAACTCGGCGCGGGCCGCCCCGCCGACGTACCCTTTCACGCATGTCCGCAGCAGCCCCTGAGTCGGTCTTCCCCCGTCTCGAGCCCCGCCTGGCGCTGGTCTCCAAGCCCGTCCAGTACGTCGGCGGCGAGCTCAACGCCACGATCAAGGACTGGGACACCGCCGAGGTGTCCGGGGGCGAGACGGTGCGCTGGGCGCTGATGTATCCCGACGCCTACGAGATCGGCCTGCCCAACCAGGGCGTCCAGATCCTCTACGAGGTGCTCAACGAGCGCGACTGGATCGTCGCGGAGCGCACCTACGCCGTGTGGCCCGACCTCGAGAAGATCATGCGCGCGGGTGACGAGCAGGGGCCGATCCCGCAGTTCACGGTCGACGCCCACCGCCCGGTGCGCGCCTTCGACCTGTTCGGCATCAGCTTCTCCACCGAGCTCGGCTACACCAACATGCTCAACGCGCTCGACCTCGCCGGCATCCCGCTGCACGCGGTGGACCGCACCGACGAGGACCCGGTCGTGATCGCGGGCGGGCACGCCGCCTTCAACCCCGAGCCGATCGCCGACTTCCTCGACGCCGCCGTGCTCGGCGACGGCGAGGAGGTCGTCCTGAAGATCTCCGAGGTCGTCCGCGAGTGGAAGGCCGAGGGGCGACCTGCCGGCGACATGGCGAGCCCGCGGGACGAGCTGCTGCGCCGGCTTGCTGTGAGCGGCGCGGTCTACGTCCCCAAGTTCTACGCCGTGACGTACGCCGACGACGGCGCCATCGAGGCGGTCGTCCCGACGGTCGACGGCATCCCGTGGCGGGTGCGCAAGCACACGCTCATGGACCTCGACGCGTGGCCCTACCCCCGCAAGCCCCTGGTCCCGCTCGCTGAGACCGTGCACGAGCGCTACTCCGTCGAGATCTTCCGCGGCTGCACCCGTGGCTGCCGCTTCTGCCAGGCCGGCATGATCACCCGCCCCGTGCGGGAGCGCTCGATCACGACGATCGGCGACATGGTCGAGAACGGCATCCGCAAGTCGGGATTCGAGGAGGTCGGCCTGCTCTCGCTGAGCTCCGCCGACCACACCGAGATCGGCGACCTCGCCACCGGCCTCGCCGACCGCTACGACGGCTCCAACGTCTCGCTCTCCTTGCCGTCGACGCGGGTCGACGCCTTCAACATCACGCTCGCCAACGAGTTCTCCCGCAACGGGCGGCGCTCGGGGCTCACGTTCGCCCCGGAGGGCGGCAGCGAGCGGATGCGCAAGGTCATCAACAAGATGGTGACCGAGGAGGACCTGATCCGGACCGTCGCGACGGCGTACTCCCACGGCTGGCGGCAGGTGAAGCTCTACTTCATGTGCGGCCTCCCGACCGAGACCGACGAGGACGTGCTCGCCATCGCCGACCTGGCCAAGCGGGTCATCGCGAAGGGGCGCGAGGTCTCGGGGCGCAACGACATCCGCTGCACGGTCTCGATCGGCGGGTTCGTGCCCAAGGCCCACACGCCGTTCCAATGGGCGGCCCAGCTCGACCACGAGACGACCGACGCCCGCCTCGCGAAGCTGCGCGAGGTGGTTCGCGCCGACAAGCGGTTCGGTCGCGCCATCGGGTTCCGCTATCACGACGGCCAGCCCGGCATCGTCGAAGGGCTGCTCTCGCGCGGTGACCGGCGCGTCGGCCGGATCATCGAGGAGGTCTGGCGCGACGGCGGCCGCTTCGACGGCTGGAGCGAGCACTTCTCCTACGAGCGCTGGGTCGCGGCCGCCTCGCGCGGACTCGACGGCACCGGCGTGGACCTCGACTGGTTCACCACCCGTGAGCGCCCGTACGACGAGGTCCTGCCCTGGGACCACCTCGACTCCGGCCTGGACAAGGACTGGCTGTGGGCCGACTGGGAGGATGCCCTCGCCGCCGCGAACGGGGAGGACATCGAGGTCGAGGACTGCCGCTGGACCCCCTGCTACGACTGTGGCGTGTGCCCCGAGATGGGCACCGAGATCCAGATCGGCCCCACGGGGCAGAAGCTGCTCCCGCTGAGCGTCGTCTGATCTGCCGTCCGCGGTTCCGACTGCACCCCGCTGACGCATGTCCACGCGAGTGGTCACTCCTGCCACCTCGGAGGCGCTCGGCGCCGCCACGAGTGACCACTCGCGACCGTCGCTGCGTGACGGCCTCGGCCCCGCCCTATCAAGGCAATAAAGTCTACGAACTTAATGGGTTATGCTTCCCTGCATGACCCTCGAGTTCTTGTGGTACATCCCGAACACCGTTGAGCCCGGCCACCGCGGCGACACCAACGGCGCCGGCTGGGGGAGCCTGGACTACTCCACCGATCTCGCGCAGCGTTGCGAGGTCGCGGGCTGGAGCGGGGCGCTGCTCGGCACCGGCTGGGGGAGGCCGGACACGTTCACCCTGGCCACCTCCCTCGCGGCGCGCACCCAGTCCTTCAAGCCGCTGTGCGCCGTACGCCCCGGCTACTGGTCGCCGGCGCAGTTCGCGACCGCGGCGGCGACCCTCGACAGCCTCAGCCGCGGACGCCTCCTGGTCAACATCGTCAGCGGGCAGGACAACCCGGCGGCGTACGGCGACGCCGAGGTCGACCAGGCGACCCGCTACGCGCGCACGAGGGAGTTCATGCGGCTCGTCCGCCGGCTGTGGACCGAGGAGCGCGTCACGTTCAAGGGGGAGCACTACTGGGTCGAGGACGCCACCGTGGTGCCGCGGCCCTACGCGCTCTCGACCGCCGGCGGGGACCGCCTCCACCCGACGCTCTACTTCGGCGGCGCATCGCCGGCGGCCGAGGTCACCTCGGCCCACGAGGCCGACGTCCAGCTCTTCTGGGGCGAGCCGCTCGACGGCATCGCCGAGCGCATCGACCGGCTCAAGACGCTCGAGGCGCAGGCGGACCACCGGGTGAAGCCGCTCGAGTTCGGCCTGCGCATCACGACGCTCGTGCGGGACACGACCGAGGAGGCCTGGCGCGACGCGGAGGCGAAGGTCGAGCGGTTCGCCGACAACGCCGACATGTGGAAGGGCAACCGTCACAAGGGCAAGGCCGTCGGCCAGCAGCGGCTCCTCGACCTCCAGCAGCGTGGCGATGTCCTCGACAGCTGCCTCTACACCGTGCCGGGCAAGGTCGGCGGAGGCGGTGCGGGAACGACCTGGCTGGTGGGCTCGGCCGACGACGTGGCGCGGGCGTTGGCGGCGTACCACCACCTCGGCGTCAGCCACTTCATCCTCTCCGACACGCCCTACCGCGAGGAGATCGCCCGGGTCGGGACGTCGGTGATCCCCCGCCTGCGCGAGCTGGTCGGCGACGCCGTCACGGTGTAGGCGCTAGCTGCCGCATCCCTCCTTGGACCACAGCGCATACCCGACGAGCAGTGCGCGGTGGTCGGAGACCGCGGACGGGCGCACCTGCGCCTGGAGCGGCGTGAGCCAGGAGTTGTGGAGGAGGTAGTCGATGCGCAGGTGGTGGCGGCCTCCGTGGGTGGCTCCCGAACCGCTGCCGACCTCGGCCCAGCTGTCCCGCAGGAAACCACGCGCGACCCGCAGGACCTCCGTGGTCGGCGTGGCGTTGAAGTCGCCGCCGAGGATCACCGGATGGTCGGCGTCGGCGATCAGGTCACGGATCCGGGCGATCTGGACCCGGCGCGCCGCCGGAGAGGTGTTCTCCAGGTGGGTGTCATAGATGTCGACCTGCTGGCCGGCGACCGAGATCCGGGCGAGGAGCAGGCCGCGCTGCTGGGTGCCGGCGGGGCGGGGGAGCGGCGTGTTGCGGGTCGCGGTGATCGGGTAGCGGGAGAGCACGGCCGTGCCGTACTCCCCGACGGCGCCGTGCCGGACGTTCAGCCCGAACGTGGACGCCATGCCCAGGCGCTTCCCGAGGACCGCCGGGACGTCGAGATCGTCACTGCGCCGCCGGTGGCGGTCGATCTCCTGCAGGAGTACGACGTCGGGGCGGGCGGCCTTGATCTCGGCCACGATCCGGTCGAGGTCGAGGACGCGGGGGGAGGCGACCCGGACGCCGCCATGGATGTTGAACGTCATCACCGAGAGCGAGATCGGTGCGAGACAGCCGGGCAGCGTCGGCAGGGACGAGGGGTTGAGGGTCGGCCGGCCGGAGCCGCCGGGACGGCTCGGCGACGGCGAACCGGATTCGCCGGAGGGCGCGGGCGAGACGTGCGGGGTGGGACCGGGACCGGTCGGTGCGGTGGTCGGTGGCGTCGTGCGTGGGCCGTGCCCGACGGCGCCGAAGAGCACGATGGCGCCGATGAGGACGAGGACGCCGCCGAGCACGAGGGCAGGGGCCAGGTCGCGCCAGCGTACGCCGCGCAGCCGGTCCCTCCAGCCGCGCCGGTCACCCGGGCTCACGGGGCGGTCGCCGCCGAGGCCGGCAGCCGGTCGTCGACGTGGCCCGGACGGCCGACGTAGAGCACCAGCAGCAGTTGCGGGATCCCCAGCAGGGCCAGGGCGACCAGCGGCCACGTCCAGCCGCCGGTGGCAGCATGGAGGAGCCCGAATCCGAGCGGCCCGACCACCGCCAGGGTGTAGCCGCCGGCCTGCGTGACCGCGGAGAGGGCGGCCGTCACGTCGGGGAGCCGGGTCCGGAGGCCGATGAGCACCAGCGCGAGCGGGAAGGAGACCGTGCCCACGCCCAGAAGCAGCGCGCCCGGGATCGCGAGCGCGTGCGGAGCGACGAGCAGGCCGACGTAACCCAGCGGGAAGCAGCAGCTGACCCCAGCCATGATCGGCCGCGGGTCGCGGGCCCAGGCGGCGACCGCCGGGACGAAGAGGGAGAGCGGCACCGAGACGGCGGCGACCAGGCCGACGAGGAGCCCGGCCTGTCCGGCGGAGAAGCCGTGGTCACGCCAGAGCGTCGCGAACCAGCCGAAGACGGCGTACGACTGCAGCGCCTGGAGCCCGAAGAAGCCCGCCATCGCGAGGCCGAGCCGGGTGCGGGCGACGTCGATGAACCGGACCCGCTTGACCGGGGGCGGTGCCGCATGGTCATGGCGCACCAGCCCGAGCCACGGGAGCGCGGCGACGAGGGCGAGCACGCCCCACACGGCGAGACCGGTGCGCCAGCCGCCACGCGCGTGTGCGATCGGCACGGTGAGGACCAGGGCGAGGGTCATGCCGATCGCCTGCACCGTGGAGTAGAGGGCCGTGACCGGACCGAGGCCCCGCGGGAAGTGGCGTTTGACCAGCGAGGGCAGCAACACGTTCGCGACCGCCATCCCCGCCAACGCGAGCGCAGAGAGGCCGAGGAAGACCGCGTCGTCGGAGGCGAGCGCGCGAGAGAAGAGCCCGATGGCGATGGCGAAGAGTGCCAGCAGCGTCGCGCGGTGGATCCCGAAGAGGCGGGAGATGACCGGAGCGAGCGCGCCGAAGACCGCGAACGCCAACACGGGGAGCGTGGTGAGCACCGCCGCCGTGCCCGTGGACATGGTGAGACCGCGCCGAAGCTCCGGCAGCACCGGTCCCACGCTCACCGCTGCCGGTCGCAGGTTGAGCGCGAGCAGCAGGATCCCGGCGAGGAGGAAGGCGGCGGAGGTGGTACGGCGGTTCACTTCGCGCATCCTTGCATCCCGGTGGGCCCCGGCCGCGACGCGCCTCGCGGTTCCGGTCCACAACGTGACAGATGTCAGGCGCCGAGCTGCCGCGCTCGGTTGCGAATCGTGGTCACGTCGCACGGACAACTACCCTGCAGCCGTGCGTCAGCAGCCCGAACAGCAAGCCCCGCCGGTCCAGCGCCTGCGGATCCGCTACGCCAAGCGCGGACGGCTCCGGTTCACCAGCCACCGCGACTTCAGCCGGGTCTTCGAGCGGGCGGTCTCGCGGGCCCGCGTCCCCGTCGCGTTCTCGTCGGGCTTCAACCCGCACCCGCGTATCTCCTACGCCGGGGCGGCACCGACCGGCGCCGCGAGCGAGGCGGAGTACCTCGAGGTGGCGCTCCGTGAGACCGTCGACCCCGCCGAGGTGCTGGCCGCGCTCGACGAGGTGATGCCCGACGGGCTCGACCTGCTCGAGGTCGTCGACACCGAGGCCGCGCCGCCGGGGGCGCTCGCCGACCTGCTCCGGGCCAGCAGCTGGATCATCGACCTGCCCACTCCCGCCGCCGACGCCGCGACGGCGGTGGCCGCGTTCCTCGGCGCGTCCGAGGTGCTGGTCGAGCGCATGACGAAGAAGGGGCTGCGTGAGTTCGACTGCCGCGCGGCCGTCGTCGCGCTCTCGGCTGCCCCGCGTGAGGGTGGGTCGCGACTGGAGCTCGTCCTGCGGCACGGCACGCCCGCCGTACGCCCGGACGACGTCGTCGCGGGGTTGCAGAACGTCGCCGGGCTGAAGGTCGGCCCCGAACACGGCGGCCTGCCGCTCCTCACTCGGCTGGCCCAGGGACCGTTCGACGAGGCCTCCGGAACGATCGGTGATCCGCTCCACGCGATGCCTTGAGACTCCGCGTGGCGCGCGGATACCGGGGATCCCTGGGGGCGTGTGCGATACTCGCCACGTTCGGTCACCGTGCGGGCACCGTGTCCACATCGCGGCCGGATCGACGACGTTCTCGCCGTCCTGGTCTCCCCGGAGGCGTGGGTCGGCACAGTGGAGGACCAGGACGTCGCCAGACCGCGACGCGGCCAGGCAGGTCGGTGACAGCGATCCGCCCCGGAGATCCCGGAAGGCCAGCGACCGCGGCAGGCGACCGAGGGTGTTCCAGTGACGCACCGCGGAGAGGGTCGCCGCCCTGACAAGCTTTGCGCCGTGGATGCGGCCGCCCGAGCGGCACTTCCCGGCCAGTGACCGTCCGACCGCCTGAGTGCGGCGGACCGAGGAGTACGGCATGGCCGACGAGACCCCCGTCGACAGCACCACAGAGGGGAGCGCGGCGCCCGGCGCCGCGGAGGCTCCCGCCAAGCGGACGACCCGCAAGACCGCCGCCAAGAAGACGACGGCCACGAAGACCACGACCGCGAAGACTGCGGCCAAGAAGACCAGTACGGCGAAGACGGCCGCGAAGAAGACCACGACCGCGAAGTCGACCGCCAAGCGGACGACCAAGAAGGCGGCCGCCGCTCCGGTCGACGAGACGATCCCGGGCGTCGACGCGGTGGAGGCGCCGGCCGAGGCTCCCGCCGAGACCTCCGCTGAGACCCCCGCCGAGGCCCCGGTGACGTCGCCGGAGGCCCTCGAAGCCGCGGCCGAGAGCCCGGAGGCGTCGGCAGACGAGTCGGCGGCGGCGCCGGCCAAGCGGACCGCGAAGAAGGCCGCTGCGAAGAGGACGACGGCCAAGAAGGCCGCCGCGAAGAAGACCACGGCGGCGAAGACGACCGCGAAGCGCGCCACGAAGAAGGCCGCGGCGGCGCCCGAGGAGCAGCCGTCGGCCACGGAGGCCCCCACGGCGGAGCCGGCACCGGAGACATCCACCGAGACGCCCGCCGAGACACCGGCCGAGCAGAGCGCGGAGGAGAGCACCGAGGCCGCGGCCCCGTCGGCGACCGCCGTGCTCTTCCAGGCGCCGGCCGCCAAGAAGGCGACCCGCAAGCGCACGACCCGCAAGAAGGCGGAGCCGCCTGTCGAGCAGCCGGCTGAGGACGAGGCTCAGACCCCGGCCGCCGAAGGTGCCCCGGCCGCCGAGGAGGCGCCGCAGGCCGAGCCCACGGCGGAGAAGGCCGCCGAGGAGCCCGCCGAGGCGCAGACGGAGGAGGGCGCCGAGGAGTCCGGCGACGAGTCGGGCGGCGGTCGCCGCCGTCGGCGACGCGGTGGCCGCCGGCGCCGCAAGTCCGGTGGCGACACCCAGGACAACGGCGAGGATTCCGCGGACGACGCGGACTCCGGCGAGGCCGAGTCCGAGGACCGGACCGAGCAGGCTGACCCGGCTGACCAGGAGCAGGGCGAGGGGTCGGGCTCGTCGCGTCGTCGCCGGCGCCGTCGCCGCGCCGGCGAGGCGAACGGCGACGAGGACGACAACCCGCCCAACACCGTGACGAGGGTCCGCCAGGGCCGGTCCGCGGAGGACCAGATCACGGCGCTCTCCGGCTCGACCCGCCTCGAGGCCAAGAAGCAGCGTCGCCGTGAGGGGCGCGAGGCCGGCCGACGCCGCGCTCCGATCGTGAGCGAGGCGGAGTTCCTCGCCCGGCGTGAGTCCGTCGAGCGCGTCATGGTGATCCGCGAGCGGGAGGACCTCACCCAGATCGCGGTGCTCGAGGACAAGGTCCTCGTGGAGCACTACGTCGCCCGGGAGTCCCAGACGTCGCTGATCGGCAACGTCTACCTCGGCAGGGTGCAGAACGTCCTGCCGTCGATGGAGGCCGCCTTCATCGACATCGGCAAGGGCCGCAACGCGGTCCTCTACGCCGGCGAGGTCAACTGGGCCGCCCTCGGGTGGAAGGAGGGCCAGCCCCGCAAGATCGAGTCGGTCCTCACCTCCGGCCAGAAGGTCCTGGTCCAGGTCACGAAGGACCCGATCGGCCACAAGGGCGCCCGCCTGACCAGCCAGGTCAGTCTCGCCGGCCGCTTCCTCGTCTACGTGCCCGACGGCACCACGAGCGGCATCTCCCGCAAGCTGCCCGACACCGAGCGCAACCGGCTGAAGGCGCTCCTGAAGGAGATCGTCCCCGACAGCGCGGGCGTGATCGTGCGTACGGCGGCCGAGGGCGCCTCCGAGGACGAGCTGACCCGCGACGTCGAGCGGCTCAAGGCTCGCTGGGAGGACATCGAGAAGAAGGCCGGCGGCAATGGCCCGCAGTTGCTCTACGGCGAGCCCGACCTGACCCTCAAGGTCGTCCGCGACCTCTTCACCGAGGACTTCACCAAGCTCGTCATCCAGGGCGAGGACGCCTGGGAGACCGTCCAGGGGTACGTCTCCCACGTGGCGCCGGACCTCGAGGAGCGGCTCGAGCGCTACGAGTCCGAGAACGGGAAGGACGCCTTCGCGGCCTACCGCATCGACGAGCAGATCGCCAAGGGGCTCGACCGCAAGGTCTGGCTGCCGTCGGGTGGCTCGCTGATCATCGACCGCACCGAGGCGATGACGGTCATCGACGTCAACACCGGCAAGTTCACCGGCTCCGGGGGCAACCTGGAGGAGACCGTCACCAAGAACAACCTCGAGGCCGCGGAGGAGATCGTCCGCCAGCTTCGGCTGCGCGACATCGGCGGCATCATCGTCGTCGACTTCATCGACATGGTGCTCGAGTCCAACCGAGACCTCGTGCTGCGACGTCTGGTCGAGTGCCTCGGTCGCGACCGGACCCGTCACCAGGTCGCCGAGGTGACGTCGCTGGGTCTCGTCCAGATGACCCGCAAGCGGATCGGGACCGGCCTCCTCGAGGCGTTCTCCGAGACCTGCGAGCACTGCGCCGGCCGCGGCCTGATCGTCCACGATCACCCGATCGAGTCCGGCAAGGGCGGTGCCGCCGCAGGCCCGTCCTCCGACGAGCCGCGTCGTCGCCGTCGCGGCGGCCGCGGCAAGAGCGGCAACGGCGAGGGCGACAACGGCGGCGGCGCCGCCAGCAACGGCAGCAACGGCGCCAATGACACCCACGGCAACGCGGGTACGTCGACGGCCGAGGTCCCGAAGACGCCGACTCCCGCGGAGTTCGCGGCCATGGCGCGTCACGAGGAGAAGGCCGCCGCGGAAGCCGCCGAGGCGGCAGCCGCTGCCGAGTCCGCCGCGGCGGCTGTCCAGGCACCGGCCGCCGACGAGGCGGCCGTCACGCCGCTGGAGCCGGTGGCCGTCGCCGAGACGGAGACTGCGGCCGCGACGGAGCGGCCCGAGGCGCCGGCCGCCGTCAGCGCGCCGGCGGCGTCCGAGGAGCCGGTGGCCCCTGAGGAGCCCGTGGCCCCCGAGGAGCCGACGAAGCCGAAGGTCGTCACTCGGACCCGTCGTCGTGCGGCGAGCCGACCGGCGGGCTCGCCCGACCAGACGACGGCCGTGCAGCCGGTCGTGGTGGAGGCGGCCGCGGTCGTCGTACCCGCGTCGGAACCGGTCGCGACGCCGGAGCCGCCGAGGGTCATCACTCGGACGCGACGCGGCGCGAGCCGACCGGCCGGGGCGACCGTCTCCGAGCCGAGCGACTCGGCCGCCGAGGGGGCGATCCTGTCCGAGGTCACCGACGGCGACGAGCCGCACGTCGAGCACGTCCCGGTGAAGAAGAAGGGCGCCAAGAAGCGCTGACGTCGGCGCCGGCCTCGGCGTTTTGCGGTGCCAGCGAGGCGTTGCGTACTATTGACCGTCGGCGTGCGCAGCGCGTCATCTCTGCGGCACCCAGTCGTTCGGGCTCCTCGAGTCCTGGCCGGCCTCGGCACGCGCAGACCACAGTTCTTGCAGGACGTACCAGATGAAGGAGACCGCGGTGTACGCGATCGTGAAGGCTGGCAGCACCCAGCAGAAGGTTGCCGTCGGCGACGTCATCGAGATCGACCGCGTCGACGGCGAGGCCGGCTCCTCGGTGAGCCTGCCGGTCGTCCTCCTGGTCGACGGCGAGAAGGTCACCGCGACCGGTCTCGACAAGGCCAGCGTGAGTGCCGAGGTCGTCGGTGCCACCAAGGGCCCGAAGATCGTCATCCAGAAGTACAAGAACAAGACCGGCTACAAGAAGCGCCAGGGTCACCGCCAGAAGTACACCCAGGTCAAGGTCACCGCGATCACTGTCTGATTGACCGGGCGTGTCGCCCACCGGCCCCTGACATCGACACCAGGGCCAGGACCGCTTCGCGGCGGGGCGCACGCTGCCGGCCAACCAGCATCGGCTTACCGAGCGAACACTCAGAAGGACTGAAGAGATGGCACACAAGAAGGGTGCGGCGTCCACCAAGAACGGCCGCGACTCGAACTCCCAGCGCCTCGGCGTCAAGCGCTTCGGCGGCCAGCTGGTCAACGCCGGCGAGATCATCGTCCGCCAGCGTGGCACCCACTTCCACCCCGGTTCCGGTGTGGGCCGTGGCGGCGACGACACCCTGTTCGCGCTGCAGGCCGGTGCGGTCGAGTTCGGCACCCGCCGCGGTCGCCGCGTCGTCAACATCGTCCCGTCGGAGTGACTGACGCTCCGCACGCGACAAGAGCTTCCACCGAAGGGCGTCCCTACAATCGGGACGCCCTTCGGCATTTGACCCGCTGAGCCGACCGTCTGCGCCGACTCGACCGCAGCATCAACGCCGAGTCGGCACCCACGTACGCCGACTCGGCACCCAAGGAGATCTCATGGCTGTCCCCACCTTCGTCGACCGAGTGACGCTCCATGTGAGCGCCGGTCGGGGCGGTCACGGCGTCGCCTCCGTCCATCGGGAGAAGTTCAAGCCGCTCGGCGGTCCCGACGGCGGCAACGGCGGTCCCGGTGGCTCGGTGATCCTCCGGGTCGACCCCGACGTCACGACGTTGATCGACTACCACCACAGCCCGAAGCGGAAGGCCGGCAACGGCGGCCAGGGGGCCGGCGACCATCGCAACGGCGCCCACGGCGAGGACCTCGTGCTGCCGGTGCCGGACGGCACCGTCGTCACCGACATGCAGGGCAACGTGCTGGCCGACCTGGTCGGAGCCGGCAGCGAGCTCGTCGTCGCGCAGGGCGGCAGGGGTGGGCTCGGCAACGCCGCGCTGGCGTCCTCCAAGCGGAAGGCGCCGGGCTTCGCGCTGCTCGGCGAGCCCGGTGAGGACCGCGAGATCGGCCTCGAGCTCAAGGTCGTCGCCGACGTCGGGCTCGTCGGCTTCCCGAGCGCAGGGAAGTCCTCGCTCATCGCGGCGATCTCGCGGGCGCGGCCCAAGATCGCCGACTACCCGTTCACCACGCTCGTCCCCAACCTCGGCGTCGTCCGCGCCGGCGACACGACGTTCACGGTCGCGGACGTCCCGGGCCTCATCGAGGGGGCGAGCGACGGACGTGGACTCGGGCACGAGTTCCTCCGTCACATCGAGCGCTGCGCGGCGATCGTGCACGTCATCGACACGGCGTCGATCGAGCCGGGCCGCAACCCCCTCGACGACCTTGACATCATCGAGAACGAGCTGACCAGTCACGGCGGCCTGGAGGACCGGCCGCGGCTGGTCGCGCTCAACAAGGTCGACGTCCCCGACGGCCGTGACATCGCCGAGATGACCATCGACGAGCTGCGCGAGCGGGGACTGCGCGTCTTCCCGCTCTCCGCCGCCTCCGGCGAGGGCACCCGCGAGCTGGTCTTCGCCATGGCCGAGATTGTCGCCGCCTCCCGCACCGCGCGTCCGGAGGTGACCCCGACCCGGATCGTCCTCCGCCCGCAGGGCGCCGACGGCGGCGCCGAGTTCACCGTCACGCCGACCGACGACGGCTACGTCGTCCGTGGCGAGAAGCCCGAGCGCTGGGTGCGACAGACCGACTTCGCCAACGAGGAGGCGGTCGGCTATCTCGCCGACCGGCTCAACCGGCTCGGGATCGAGGATCGACTCATGGAGCTCGGCGCCGAGGAGGGCGACACCGTCATCATCGGCGACCCGCACGCCGGGGACAGTGGCGCGGTCGTCTTCGACTTCCGGCCCTCGATCGAGGCCGGCGCCGAGATGCTCGGCCGCCGCGGCGAGGACCAGCGCTTCACCGAGGACCGTCCGGCCGCGCAGCGGCGCCGGGCGATCCAGGAGGCGATGGAGGAGCGCGCCGAGGGCGAGACCCGTGCCGACGTCGCGCGACGCCTGGACCTCGGCGACACCGGCCCGACGTCGTACGAGATCGGCTCCGCCGACGACCCCGACTGGCTCGCGGACGACCCGGGCGCCGACCACGACGAGGACCGCGAGCGCTGATGGGGCGTGAGCAGGTCCTCGGGGCCCGGCGCGTCGTCGTCAAGGTCGGCTCGTCGTCGTTGACGACCGCGGCCGGCGGCATCGATCCGGACCGGGTGAGCGCCCTGGTCGACGTGGTGGCCGCGGCCCGCGCACGCGGCGCGGAGGTCGTGCTCGTGTCGTCCGGGGCGATCGCCGCCGGGCTGGCGCCGCTCGGGCTCAGCCGTCGTCCGCGTCAGCTGGCCGCACAGCAGGCCGCCGCCTCGGTAGGACAGGGCCTGCTGATCCACCGCTACACCGAGGAGCTGGCCCGGCACGACCTCATCGCCGCTCAGGTCCTGCTCACGGTCGACGACGTGACCCGGCGGTCGCACTACCGCAACGCGACCTCGACGTTCACCGAGCTGCTCGCCCGGGGCGTGCTGCCGATCGTCAACGAGAACGACACCGTGGCGACGAGCGAGATCCGCTTCGGCGACAACGACCGTCTCGCCGCGCTCGTGGCCCATCTCGTGCACGCCGACCTGCTGGTGCTCCTCAGCGATGTCGACGGCTTGTACGACGCGCCCCCGAGCGACCCCTCGGCCGCCCTCGTCCCCGAGGTGCGGGCCATGAGCGAGCTCGCCGACGTGGCGATCGGGAAGGCGGGTGCCGCCGGCGTCGGCACGGGCGGCATGGTCACCAAGATCGAGGCCGCCCGGATCGCGGTCGAGGCGGGCATCCCGGTGGTCCTCACCTCCGCGGCCCGGGCCGCGGAGGCGCTCGACGGTGACGAGGTCGGCACCCTCTTCCACGCCACCGGCCGGCGCCGCCCCTCGCGGCTGCTGTGGCTCGAACACGCCACCGAGCCGCTCGGCGCGGTCACACTCGACACCGGTGCGGTCCGTGCCCTCGTCGACCGGCACGCCTCGCTGCTGGCCGCCGGGATCACCGGCGCCACCGGTTCCTTCCACGCCGGCGACCCGGTGGACCTCGTCGGCCCGGACGGAGTGGCGGTCGCGCGTGGGCTGGTGAACTTCGACGCCGACGAGATCCCGCAGCTCGTCGGTCGGAGCTCACCCGAGCTCGAGGCCGAGCTGGGGCCGGCGTACGCCCGGGAGGTCGTCCACCGCGACGACATGGTGATCCTCTGAGGGGCACGGTCCGGGTGATCGCCTGGGCCGTCGGACTGGCTTGCGGGGTGCCGGCGGCGACGAGCTGAGCGTGGGGTCGCCCAGGTGAACATCGGGCGAAGAACTGCCCGGCGCCCTTTACGGCCGGACCGGACCGGCGACACCGTTCCGGTGTGAACGCGGAGACACTCACGCTCGTGCTCGTCGTCGTGACGGCACTCGGGTTCGACTTCACCAACGGCTTCCACGACACCGGGAACGCCATGGCGACGTCCATCGCGACCGGCGCGCTCGGGCCCCGGCTGGCGGTCATCCTCTCGGCGGCCCTCAACCTCGTCGGCGCCTTCCTCTCCGTCGAGGTGGCCCTGACGGTGACCAACGCCGTCATCACGGTGCAGGACGCCGACGGCGCGCCGAAGCCGGAGCTCGTGGAGGGCGGCGGTCATGCGCTGCTCCTGATCGTGCTCGCGGGACTTGTCGGCGGCATCGTCTGGAACCTGCTGACCTGGCTGCTCGGGCTCCCGTCGAGCTCCTCCCATGCGCTGTTCGGCGGCCTCATCGGTGCCGCGATCGCCGGCCTCGGCATGTCCGGGGTGAACTGGAACGGCGACGGGAGCAAGCTCGACGGCGTCGTCGGCAAGGTGATCCTGCCGGCGCTGATGTCACCCGTCATCGCCGCGGTCGTCGCCGGGATCGGCACCTGGGTGATCTACCGGCTCGTCGTCGGGGTCGCCGCGCGATTCACCGAGAACGGCTTCCGCTGGGGTCAGATCGGCACCGCGTCGCTGGTGAGTCTCGCCCACGGCACCAACGACGCCCAGAAGACCATGGGGGTCATCACCCTCGCGCTCATCGCCAGCGGCCACTGGAGCCACACCGACGCGATCCCGCTGTGGGTGAAGGTCGTCTGCGCGCTGGCGATCGCGCTCGGCACCTGGATCGGGGGATGGCGCATCATCCGCACCCTCGGCAAGGGCCTCGTCGAGATCGACTCACCCCAGGGGATGGCCGCCGAGGCGTCCTCGGCTGCCGTGATCCTGGCCAGCAGCCACCTCGGGTTCGCGCTCTCGACCACCCACGTGGCCACCGGCTCGATCCTCGGGACCGGTCTGGGTCGGCCCGGCGCCGAGGTCCGCTGGGGGATCGCGGGCCGGATGGTGGTCGCGTGGGTCATCACGCTCCCGGCGGCCGCGGTCGTCGGCGGACTCATGTGGGAGATCGGGCACGTCTGCGGCACCACCGCGGGACCGATCATCGTCTTCCTCGTCCTGCTCGGCCTGGCCGGGTGGATGTACGCCCGCTCGCGGATGAACGCGGTCGGTGCCCACAATGTCAACGACGAGTGGCAGGGCACGCCGTCGGCGACCCTGCCCGCCCCGAAGGGAGTCGCGGCGTGATCGACAACCTGCAGTTCGCCCTCGAGGGGGCCTGGAAGGTCCTCCTCGCCGGTCTCGTGCTCGGCGCCGGCCTCCCGGCGGTCTTCGCCGTCGGCATCCGCTCGCTCGCCTTCGGCCGCGGTGGCAGCGCCGAGGTCGACGAGCAGGCCGCGCCCCATCCGATCGGGAAGGTGCTCGCCGGACTCTGCTTCCTGGTCGTGGCCTACGGCGTCGTCGCCGGCATCCTCATCGTGGTCGTGAGCGGCATGGGCAAGGAGATCTCCTTCGACCACGTCTGGCCGCAGATCTCGGAGAAGTCGTGATGAGCGGCGAGTCGCCCGTCGGCCGGATCCTCGACTGGCTGCGCGCGGGCTACCCGGACGGCATCCCGCCGAACGACTACCCGCCCGTCCTCGGTGTCCTGCACCGACGGCTCACCGAGCGCGACATCGAGCAGATCGCCGACGAGCTCGCACTCTGGTCGGTCTCGAACGGCGATGTGCCGGTGAGCGCCGACGACGTCCGCGCGATGGTGCGGGAGAAGGCCTTCCAGCGGTGTGCGCCGGCGGATCTCGCCCGGGTCTCCGCCCATCTCGCCGCCGGCGGCTGGCCGCTCGCGTCCGACATCTCCTGACGGTGCGCCCGGTCAGTCTCCGACGGCCTCGATCCCGCGGCGGACGATGAGCGGGTCCGGCGTACCGACGATCTCGGGGTCCTTCTCCGCGTAGTCGTGCAGGGCGAGGAAGTGTCGCATCGCGTTGATCCGGGCACGCTTCTTGTCGTTGCTGCGCACGGTGGTCCACGGCGCCCACGCGGTGTCGGTACGCCGGATCATGGCCTCCTTGGCGGCCGTGTAGTCGTCCCACTTGTCGAGCGACTCGACGTCGATGGGGGAGAGCTTCCACTGCCGGACCGGGTCGATCTGTCGGATGATGAAGCGGGTCCGCTGCTCGGAGCGCGTGACCGAGAACCAGAACTTCGTGAGCGTGATGCCGCTCTCGACGAGCATCCGCTCGAAGAGTGGCGCCTGGGTCATGTACTGCTCGTACTCCTCGTCGGAGCAGAAGCCCATGACCCGCTCGACGCCGGCGCGGTTATACCACGACCGGTCGAAGAGCACGATCTCCCCAGCGGTCGGCAGGTGCTGGACGTAGCGCTGGAAGTACCACTGCCGCGCCTCGCGGTCGCTCGGCTTCGTGAGAGCGACGGTGCGCGCGTAGCGCGGGTTCATGTGCTCCATGAACCGCTTGATCGTGCCGCCCTTGCCGGCGGCGTCGCGGCCTTCGAAGAGGATGACGTGACGGCCGCCGGTCTGCTCGTTCCAACGCTGGAACTTGAGCAGCTCGACCTGGAGCAGGTACTTCTGCTCGTCGTACTCCCGGCGGGCCATCCGCTCGTCGTAGGGATAGCTCTCCCGCCAGGTGTCGACCGCCCGTCCGGCGGGGTCGAGGAGCACGGGATCGTCGTCGTGGTCCTCGCCGATGGTGTGGCCGTCGATGACGAGATGGTCGATGAAGGCACGCAGGTCCCAGGACATGGGCCAGACGCTAGGGAGCCCGGTTGAACGGGGGGTAACGGTGAGGGAGCGCCCGGTGGCGCGTCCATCCGCGGTCGGCGGTTGTTCGTGACTCGGCGCGGCGCCGTACATTGGACGTCGATGACTTCTCGCACCGTCTATCTCGACCACGCCGCGACCACGCCGATGGTGCCCGCGGCGATCGAGGCGATGACGAAGGAGCTGGCCGAGGTCGGCAACGCGAGCTCGCTGCACGCGTCGGGCCGGCGGGCCCGCCGGGTGGTGGAGGAGTCGCGCGAGACGATCGCGCAGTCGATCGGCTGCCGCCCCGGCGAGGTGGTGTTCACCTCCGGCGGGACCGAGGCGGACAACCTCGCGCTCAAGGGCGTGTTCTGGTCGCGTCGGGCCGCCGACCCGCGGCGGGTCCGGATCCTGACCTCCGCCGTCGAGCACCACGCGGTCCTCGACTCGCTCCACTGGCTCGCTCAGCCTGATAGGCGGGGCAGCGAGGGCGCTCAGGTCGAGCTCCTCCCCGTCGACGAGGCCGGCCGGCTCCGGGTCGACGCGCTCCGGGAGGCGGTCGAGCGCGACCCCGGCTCGGTGGCGCTGGTCTCGCTCATGTGGGCCAACAACGAGGTCGGCACGCTGCAGCCGGTCGAGGACGTCGTCGAGATCGCGCACGCGCACGGCATCCCGGTCCACACCGATGCCGTCCAGGCCGTCGGCGCGGTCCCGGTCGACTTCGCGGCGAGCGGTGTCGACGCTCTCTCGCTCACGGGCCACAAGGTCGGGGGTCCGGTGGGTGCCGGGGCGCTCGTCGTACGCCGCGAGCTCGAGGTCACCGCGCTCGTCCACGGCGGTGGGCAGGAGCGCGACATTCGCAGCGGCACCAGTGCCACGCCGGCCATCGCCGGTTTCGCGGCGGCGGTCGAGCTGGGTGTCAAGCTCCAGCCGGAGTACGCCGCCCGGGTCGGTGACCTGCGTCGACGGCTCGTCGAGGGCGTGCTGCGCGCGGTCCCGGACGCCGTCCTCAACGGCGCCGCGATCGACCCGCCCGCGGCCCACCGCCTCCCCGGCAACGCCCACTTCGGCTTCCCCGGCTGTGAGGGCGACTCGCTGCTCATGCTGCTCGATGCCCGGGGGATCGAGTGCTCGACCGGCTCGGCCTGCTCGGCCGGCGTACCCCAGGCCTCCCACGTGCTGCTCGCCATGGGGCAGGACGACGAGACGGCCCGCAGCTCGCTGCGGTTCTCGCTCGGCCACAACTCCACCGAGACCGACGTCGACGCGCTCGTGGACGCGATCGGTGCGTGCGTCGAGCGCGCCCGCGCTGCCGGAGCGACCCGATGACCCGTCCTCTCCGGGTCGTCGCCGCGATGTCCGGGGGCGTGGACTCGGCCGTCGCCGCCGCCCGCGCGAAGGAGGCCGGCCACGACGTCACCGGTGTCCACCTCGCGCTCTCGCGCAACCCGGCGTCCTATCGCACCGGCGCGCGCGGCTGCTGCACCATCGAGGACGCCAACGACGCGCGTCGCGCCGCCGATGTGATCGGCATCCCGTTCTATGTCTGGGATCTCTCCGACCGCTTCCATGAGGACGTCGTCGAGGACTTCATGGGGGAGTACGCCGCCGGCCGGACACCCAACCCGTGCCTGCGGTGCAACGAGAAGATCAAGTTCGCCGCGGTCCTCGACCGTGCCCTGGCGCTGGGCTTCGACGCGGTCGCGACCGGCCACTACGCCCGGCTGCGGACCGGCGACGACGGTCTCGTCGAGCTCCACCGCGCCATCGACGGCGGCAAGGACCAGAGCTATGTCCTCGGCGTGCTCGACCAGGCCCAACTGCGCCACTCGCTCTTCCCGCTCGGCGACACGCCGAAGCCCGAGGTGCGTCGCGAGGCCGCCGCGCGCGGCCTGCTCGTCGCGGACAAGCCCGACAGCCACGACATCTGCTTCGTCGCCGACGGTGACAACGCCGGCTGGCTGCGCGAGAAGCTCGGCGACCGGGCGCCCAACCAGGGCGGCGCGATCGTCGACGAGTCCGGCGAGGTCCTCGGCCGTCACCAGGGCACCTACGCCTTCACGATCGGCCAGCGCAAGGGCCTCCGCCTGGGCCGGCCGGCCCCCGACGGGCGACCACGTTTCGTGCTCGACATCGAGCCGGTCTCCGGCACGGTCACGGTCGGTCCGCGTGAGCATCTCGCTGTCGACGGGCTCACCGGCATCCGTCCGCGCTGGTGCGGGACGGTGCCCGGCACGCTCGACGGCCCCGGGGTGACCGTCCAGCTCCGCGCTCACGGAGAGGAGCACCGGGCGGTCGTGCGGGTGACGGGCGAGAAAAGCGCCCAGACCGTCGAGATCGACCTCCTCGACCCGGCGTACGGCATCGCGCCCGGCCAGGCCGCGGTGGTGTACGACGGCGGCCGGGTCGTCGGCTCGGCGACGATCTCGGCCACGCGGCGGGCGGCGGTGAGCGCCCGGTGACGGTCGCCACCGGGATCGGCTCGCTGCCGGGGGAGGACTACCGCGAAGCGGTGAAGCAGGTGCTCGGCGAGCTGCCCGACCTGCCGCATGTCCCCGAGCTCCCGGCGCGGGGCGCGATCGCCTCGATGACGGGCCGCACGCTCGCGGTCGTGGAGGGGCTCGACGCCGACCTGCAGCCCGCGGGATGGCGGCTGACCGGGACGTCGGGCGCGCCGGCCCTCGACCACCGCCGCGCCCGGTCGCTGCTCGCCCAGGACCTCGACGCCGTCGAGGAGCTCACCCAGGGCTACGAAGGCCCCTTCAAACTGCAGGTCGCCGGGCCGTGGACCCTGTCCGCCACCGTGGAGCGGCCACGCGGTGACCGCGTCCTGGCCGACCACGGCGCCCGCCGCGAGCTCGCCCAAGCGCTCGCCGAGGGCGTGTCCGCCCACGTCCAGGACGTGCGTCGGCGGCTCCCCGGTGCGGGCCGGCTCATCGTCCAGGTCGACGAGCCGGCGCTGCCCGCCGTCCTCGGCGGGAAGGTGCCGACTGCCTCCGGCTACGGCCGACACCGGTCGGTCGAGCCGCCCGAGGCCTCTCAGGCGCTTGCGTGGGTGCTCGACGCCGTCGCCGACGCTGGGGCGGAGCCGTGGGTGCACTCCTGCGCTCCCGGGACACCGCTGGATCTGCTCCTGGGCGCGGGGGCGCGCGGCCTCTCCGTCGACCTGGGTGTCCTGGACGCGACGGGCACGGACCACCTCGCCGAGGCGCTCGAGGCGGAGCCCGAGGTCACGGTCGCCCTCGGCGTCGTACCCTCCCTCCCGCCCGACGAGCCGCCGACCGACAAGGCGGTCACCGAGCGGGTGCTGCGCTGGCTGGACATGGTCGGACTCGCGCCCGAGGAGGTCGGCGACCGCCTGGTCGTCGCGCCCGCCTGCGGGCTGGCCGGGGCGAGCCCGGGCTGGGCCCGCGAGGCGATGCGGCTCGCGGGCGTCGTCGCCGCCAACCTCGGTTGAGTCCCGAACCCGCCGTCACCCGGGACTCGGCGGTGATGGGGGACCGCGGCCGTGGGTACGGGGTGGCTGACCCCAGCAGCGAAGGAGGAGTCGTGCCCCACCTGACCGGCAAACAGGTCGCCATCATCGCCGGCGACTACTTCGAGGAGCCGGAGCTCCTCGTGCCCCGCGACGCCCTGCGTGAGAGCGGCGCCGACGTGAAGGTCTACAGCGTCGACGGCCAGCCGATCCAGGCGACGCAGGGTGATGTGAACCCGACCCAGAAGGTCGACGTCGACGGCACCTTCGACGACGTCGACCCCGCCGCGATCGACGCGCTCGTGGTCCCCGGCGGGTCGGTCAACGCCGACCATCTCCGGATGGACGAGAAGGCGCAGGCTCTCCTGCGCGCCGTCGACGACGCCGGCAAACCGCTGGCCATCATCTGTCATGGGCCGTGGCTGCTGGTCTCGGCCGGCAAGGCGAGCGGACGCCGCGTCACGAGCTGGCCGAGCCTCGCCGACGACCTGCGCAACGCGGGCGCGGACTGGGTGGACGAGGAGGTCGTCGTCGACGGCAACCTCATCACCAGCCGGAAGCCCGACGATCTCGACGCCTTCGTCGGGGCCATCGGGAACGCCCTCGTGGGCGCCGAGGTCTGACGACCCGGCCCCCGGATGGCGAACGTGGCCGCTCCCGTCCGGGAGCGGCCACGTCGCTTGCGGGAGTACGCCGCCGGCGTACTGCTGCCGATCAGTCGGCCGGCACGGTCTCCGGAGCGACGAGGTCGTCGCCGAGCTCGTCCTCGACCGTGTCGGGGGCCCGGTCGGCCGGGTTGTCGGTGGCGAGCTCGGTGTGCTTGACGTTGAGCAGCAGCCAGATGAGGGCCGAAGCGACGAGCATCATGACCGAGCCCACGACGAACGCGTGTGTCGCGCCCTCGGTGAAGGTCGCCTGGAAGGTCGAGCCCTCGAGCAGGCTCATGCTCGAGCCGGGGACGGTCGCGGTCGGGCTCTGACCGGCCTGCTGGATCCCCTGCGCGAGGGCGGGGCCGACCTCGGCGCCACGCTGGTTGATGAAATGCAGCGCGACCGTGCTGAGCGTTGCGAGCCCGAGGGCGCCACCGACCTGCTGCATCGTGTTGAGCACCCCCGAGCCGATCCCGGAGTCCTCCGCCCGCACGTGGTGGACGGCGGTGAGCGTCATGGACACGAAGGTCATGCCCATGCCGATCGCCATCGTGACGATGAACGGGAAGATGTGGGCCCAGTAGTTCAGGCCGGTTCCGGCCGTCTCGTTCCTGGCCAGGTGCGCCAGCACCGAGCCGGGGGAGTCGTCGATGGAGATCCGGGAGAACATGAAGAGCGAGAACGCCGCCAGCAGCGTGCCCGTCCCGGCCAGGAACCGCGGGTCGATCCGGGCCACGAGCTTGGAGGCGGTCGTGGCGCCGATGACGATGCCGAAGGAGAACGGCAGGAACGCGAACCCGGCGTGGAGCGGGCTGTAGCCGACGATCTGCTGGATGAAGAGGCTCAGGTAGTAGAACATCGCGAACATGGCCGCCGGGGCGATCATCATCGCCGCGAAACTCACCGCACGGGTGCGGTTGGCGAAGATCCGGATCGGTAGCAGCGGGTGCTCCACCCGGGACTCGACCACGGCGAAGACCACGAGCAGGACAACCCCGGCGACGAGCGCGCCGATCGTCTGGCCGGAGCCCCAGCCATACGCCGCCTCGCCGGCGCGGTTGAGGCCGAAGACGATCCCCATCAGCCCGAGCGTGCCGGTGATGGCGCCCGGGATGTCGAGCCAGCCGCGGTGACGCTGGGACTCGGCGAGGAACCTCGGCGCGAGCGCTGCGGCGACCAGGCCGATCGGCACGTTGATGAGGAAGGTCAGCCGCCAGCCGTCGATGGAGGCGCCGAAGACGCTGTCGAGGCCGGTCAGCCAGCCGCCGAGGATCAGGCCGACGGCCGCGCCGGCGCCCGACATGGCGGCGTACACCGCGAAGGCGCGGTTGCGGGCGGGACCGGCCGGGAAGGTCGTCGTGATCAGCGCGAGCGCTGCCGGAGAGGCCATCGCGGCGCCGAAGCCCTGCAGGCCTCGGGCGGCCAGCAGCAGGCCCTCGTTCTGGGCGAGGCCGCCGGCGAGGGAGGCGATCGCGAAGACGGCGAGGCCGACCATGAAGATGCGGCGGCGGCCGTAGAGGTCGCCGAGGCGCCCGCCGAGCAGGAGCAGCCCGCCGAAGGCGAGCGCGTAGCCGGTGACGATCCACGTCAGGTCGGCCTGGCCGATGTGGAGATCCTGCCCGATGTAGGGCAGGGCGATGTTGGCGATGGTCGCGTCGAGCACCACCATCAGCTGAGCGATGTTGATGAGCACGAGCGCCCAGCCGAGGTGGCGTGGGCCCGTGCCGGCCGCCCGTGCGGGCGGGCCGGCCTTGTCGAGTGTGGTCATGTCAGTCCTTGGTCTCGGATCCGATCTGGGATTCAGCGGGAGCTCCGCGGACGGCGACGGCAGGCAGGATCACCTGGTCGACGACGCGACGGATGAGGTCGGTGGTCGAGGTCTCGCCCAGCAGGAAGATCTGGTGCAGGACGATCCCCGGCAGCGCAGGGACGATGACGTCGAGATCGGCGTCGGGACGGATCTCGCCGCGCTCGCGGGCGCGCTCGAAGATCGCCATGTTGAGGTCGGCCTTGGGGCAGATGAAGTCGCGTCGGAAGACCTCGGCGAACTCGGCGTCACGCGTGATCGCGGTGACGACGCTGCCGAGGACGGCGATCTGGCGGGCGTCGGTGAGTCCGCCCATGCCGCAGAACGTCGCGAGCAGGTCGCCGCGCAGCGACCCCGTGTCGGCGGGGGCGGACGGCTCCTTCTGGGCCAGCAGCGCGTCGATGACGAGGTTGGCCTTCGTCCTCCAGCGGCGGTAGAGCGTGGCCTTGGAGACGCGGGCGCGGCTGGCGACCGCGTCCATCGTGAGCCGGTCATAGCCCGACTCCGCGAGCACGTCGAGAGTCGTGGTGAGAATCTCGAGCTCGCGGTCGCCCTCGATGCGCGGGCGATGGAGCCCGGGCAACTGGCTGGGTCGGATCACTGGCTTCCTCCAAGGGATGGAACGAAACTGTTTCGTTTCATCCAAGACATGGTGCGGCGGATCTGTTCCCGGTTCCGCTCTTTTTCCGGATTGGTCTAGACCGGTTGGGGCGTGCGAGGCTCGAGGTGCCTCTGCGGTGGAGCGATCGTGGCAGGCATGGCGGACAGGATCGGTCCGCAGCGACGACGGCGCCCCCGCCGGGCCCGCGCGGAACTGTCCGTGCCGCACGGCAAGATGGACCCATGACCGATGCGACCGTCGAGCCCAGTGCCCCGCCCGCCGAGGCGCGGGTGAGCCACCAGCAGCTCGCCGAGGAGATCGAGGAGGCGCGCTACCGCTACTACGTCCTCGACAGCCCGACGCTCTCGGACGCCGACTTCGACGCCAAGATGCGTGAGCTCGAGGCGCTGGAGGAGCGCTATCCCGAGCTGCGCACCCCCGACAGCCCGACCCAGAAGGTCGGCGGCGCGGTCTCCACCGAGTTCACGGCGGTCGACCATCTCCGGCCGATGGAGAGCCTCGACAACGTCTTCTCCGCAGACGAGCTGACGGCGTGGCACGCCCGACTCGCTCGCGATGGTGCGGGCGGGTCGCCTCTGCTGTGCGAGCTCAAGGTGGACGGCCTTGCGATCAACCTGCTCTACGAGAAGGGCCGGCTGGTCCGCGCGCTGACCCGTGGCGACGGCCGCACCGGCGAGGACGTCACGCCCAACGTCAAGACCATCAGCACCATCCCGCATGCCCTGACCGGCACGGATGAGTTCCCGGTGCCGGACCTGGTGGAGGTCCGCGGCGAGATCTTCCTCTCGGTCGAGGCGTTCGATCGGCTCAACGAGTCCCTGGTCGCCGGGGGCAAGGCGCCCTTCGCCAACCCGCGCAACTCCGCCGCGGGCTCGCTGCGCCAGAAGGACCCGCGGGTCACCGCCCGCCGCGAGCTCGGCATGGTCTGCCACGGGATCGGCGCCCGGGAGGGCTTCGAGCCGGCCAGCCAGTCCCACGCCTACGACGCGCTCAAGGCGTGGGGCCTGCCGACCAGCACACGGACGCGCGTGGTGGCGACGCTCGAGGAGGTGCAGGACTACATCGCCTACTACGGCGAGCACCGCCACGACGTCAGCGAGCACGAGATCGACGGGGTCGTCATCAAGGTCGACGACGTCGACATGCAGCGTCGGCTCGGCTCCACCAGCCGGGCGCCCCGCTGGGCGATCGCCTATAAATACCCGCCCGAGGAGGTCAACACCCGGCTCCTCGCGATCGAGGTCGGCATCGGGCGGACGGGACGCGCGACGCCGTACGCCGTCATGGAGCCGACCAAGGTCGCCGGCTCGACCGTCCGCCAGGCGACGCTGCACAACCAGGACGTCGTCAAGGCGAAGGGCGTGCGCATCGGCGACATCGTCGTGCTGCGCAAGGCGGGCGACGTCATCCCCGAGATCGTCGGGCCGGTGGCGGCGGCCGCCGACGACGGATACCCGCGACAGGACTTCGTGATGCCGCGGGAGTGCCCCGAGTGCGGGACGCCGCTGCGACCGATGAAGGAGGGCGACGTCGACCTGCGCTGCCCCAACGCGCGCTCCTGCCCGGCGCAGGTCCGTGGCCGGGTGGAGCACATCGGCTCGCGCGGCGCCCTTGACATCGACGCGCTCGGCGAGGTGACGGCGGCCGCGCTCACGCAGCCGGAGGTGCCCGAGGAGCCGCCGCTCCACACCGAGGCGAGCCTCTTCGACCTCACCATGGAGCAGCTCCTGCCGATCGAGGTGGTCGTGCGCGACGCCGAGACGGGGATGCCGAAGGTCGACGACGGCGGTGTCGCCAAGCGGCGCACGCCGTTCCGCAAGAAGCGGACCTACACCAAGAAGCGCCGGGCCGAGGCAGAGGCGGCGGGGGAGGCCCTGCCGGAGTGGGAGCCGACCGAGCAGGCCAAGACGCTCCTCAAGGAGCTCGAGAAGGCGAAGACGAAGGACCTGTGGCGCCAGCTCGTCGCGCTCAACATCCGCCACGTCGGGCCGGTCGCGGCCCGCGCGCTCGCCGGTTGGTTCGGGTCCCTCGAGGCGATCCGTGCTGCCAGTCCTGAGGAGCTGGCGGCGGTGGAGGGGGTCGGCCCCGTCATCGGGGCCGAGGTGGTCGCGTGGTTCGAGGTCGACTGGCACCGTGAGATCGTCGAGACGTGGCAGCGCGCCGGCGTCCGCTTCGCCACCCCGGGCCACCCGGGGCCCCGGGCGATGGCGGAGCAGGCGGAGGCCGGCGGCGGTGAGACGGGGCCGCTGGCGGGGCTGACCGTCGTCGTGACCGGCTCGCTGACCGGCTACAGCCGCGACGGCGCGAAGGAGGCGATCCTCGCCGCCGGCGGCAAGGCATCCGGCTCGGTGTCGAAGAAGACCGACTATGTCGTCGTCGGCGACAACGCGGGCTCGAAGGCGGCGAAGGCCGAGGAGCTCGGCATCCCGATCCTCGACGAGGATCAGTTCACCAGCCTGCTCGAGGGTGGTCCCGACGCGCTGTCCTAGGAGGTTTCTGACAGCGACCTCGGGTCCTCAGACGTGCGTGCCGCGTCTGAGGACCCGAGGTCGAGGATCACGGGCCGGCGGGAGGCGAGGAGCGTCGGCCACCTAGGATGAGCGCATGCCAGAAATCAGCCGAGACGAGGTCGCCCACCTGGCCGACCTCGCCCGGATCGACCTCGACGACGCCGAGCTGGACCACCTGGCGCCCCAGTTGCAGGTGATCCTCGAGTCGGTCGCGTCCATCCAGGGGCTGGCCGGCGACGACGTGCCGCCGACCTCCCACCCGTTCCCGATCACCAACGTCTTCCGTGACGACGTGATCCAGCCGAGCCTGACGCCCGCCGAGGCGCTCGCGGGCGCGCCCGCGGTGGAGCAGCAGCGGTTCGCCGTGCCGAGGATCCTGGGGGACGAGCAGTGAGCGACCTGACCCGGAAGACCGCCGCCGAGCTGGCTGACCTCCTGGCCGCGGGCGAGGTCACCTCCGTCGAGCTGACCCAGGCCCACCTCGACCGCATCGCCGCGGTCGACGGTGGCGAGAACGGCGTGCACGCCTTCCTCCACGTCGACGCCGAGGGCGCTCTGGCCGCGGCCCGCGAGTCCGACGCCCGGCGCGCCGCCGGCGCGCCGCTGCACCCGCTCGACGGCGTCCCCGTCGCCGTGAAGGACGTCCTCACCACCCGGGGCCTGCCGACCACGTGCGGCAGCCGGATCCTGGAGGGCTGGGTTCCGCCGTACGACGCCACCGTGGTCGCGAAGCTGAAGGCGGCCGGCCTCCCCATCCTCGGCAAGACCAACATGGACGAGTTCGCGATGGGGTCCTCGACGGAGCACTCGGCCTACGGCCCGACGCGCAACCCGTGGGACCTCGACCGGATCCCCGGCGGCTCCGGTGGCGGCTCGGCCGCGGCCGTCGCCGCCTTCGAGGCGCCGCTCGCGATCGGCACCGACACCGGCGGCTCGATCCGTCAGCCGGGCGCCGTGACCGGCACCGTCGGCGTGAAGCCGACCTACGGCTCGGTGAGCCGCTACGGCCTCGTGGCGCTCGCCAACAGCCTCGACCAGGCCGGCCCGGTGACCCGGACCGTGCTCGACTCCGCGCTGCTGCACGAGCTCATCGGAGGCCACGATGACAAGGACTCCACCTCCGTTCCGGAGCCGGTGACCGGGCTCGTCGAGGCGGCCCGCCAGGGTGCGTCCCGCGACCTCTCCGGTCTGCGCGTCGGTGTCATCACCGAGCTCGCGGGGGAGGGTTGGCAGCCGGGGGTCATGGCCCGCTTCCAGGAGTCGGTCGACCAGCTGGTGAAGATGGGCGCCGAGGTCGTCGAGGTCTCCTGCCCGTCCTTCGTCCACGCGATGGCGGCCTACTACCTCATCCTGCCGGCGGAGGCGTCCTCCAACCTCGCGAAGTTCGACGCCATGCGCTACGGCCTGCGGGTCAACCCTGAGGGCGTCGCCGCTCCGAGCGCCGAGGAGGTCATGAAGGCGACCCGCGACGCCGGCTTCGGTGACGAGGTCAAGCGCCGCATCATCCTCGGCACCTACGCGCTGTCGTCGGGCTACTACGACGCCTACTACGGCCAGGCCCAGAAGATCCGCACGCTCATCATCCGTGACTTCGAGAAGGCCTTCGAGGCGGTCGACGTCCTCGTCTCGCCCACGGCGCCGACCACGGCGTTCAAGCTGGGGGAGAAGCTCGACGACCCGCTCGCGATGTATCTCAACGACCTCGCCACGATCCCGGCCAACCTCGCCGGTGTCCCCGGCATCTCGGTGCCGGCCGGGCTCGCCGAGGAGGACGGTCTGCCGGTCGGGCTGCAGATCCTGGCTCCGGCGCTCGCCGACGACCGGCTCTACCGGGTCGGCGCGGCCGCCGAGGCCGCTCTCACCGAGCAGTGGGGTGGCCCGCTGCTCACCAAGGCTCCCGTGCTGGAGGGTGCGCGATGACCGACACGCTGGTTCCGTTCGACGAGGTGCTGACGAAGTACGACCCGGCGATGGGCCTGGAGGTCCACGTCGAGCTCAACACGAGCACCAAGATGTTCTGCGGCTGCCCGACGGCCTTCGGCGCGGAGCCGAACACCCAGGTCTGCCCGACCTGTCTCGGCCTGCCGGGCGCCATGCCGGTCGTCAACGGCAAGGCCGTCGAGTCGGCGATCCGGATCGGGTTGGCGCTCAACTGCCAGATCGCAGAGTGGTGCCGGTTCGCCCGGAAGAACTACTTCTACCCGGACATGCCGAAGAACTTCCAGACGTCGCAGTACGACGAGCCGATCTGCTTCGAGGGTTGGCTCGATGTCACCGTGCCCGATGGAGAGGGCGAGGGTGAGACCTTCCGGGTGGAGATCGAGCGCGCCCATATGGAGGAGGACACGGGGAAGACCACCCACATCGGTGGTGCCACCGGTCGGATCCAGGGCGCGGAGTACTCCCTCGTCGACTACAACCGCGCGGGCATCCCGCTCATCGAGATCGTCACCAAGCCGATCGTCGGGGCCGGCGAGAAGGCGCCGCTCGTGGCGCGCGCCTACGTCGCGGCCCTGCGCGAGATCCTGCTCGGGCTGGGCGTCTCCGACGTACGCATGGACCAGGGATCGATGCGCTGCGACGTGAACCTCTCGCTCTCCCCGAAGGGGAGTGGCATCCTCGGCACCCGCACCGAGACCAAGAACGTCAACTCGCTGCGCTCGGTCGAGCGGGCGGTCCGTTTCGAGATGTCGCGCCACGCCGGCATCCTCGATGCGGGCGGCTCGGTGCTGCAGGAGACGCGTCACTTCCACGAGGACACCGGCACCACCTCCTCGGGCCGGGAGAAGTCCGACGCGGAGGACTACCGCTACTTCCCCGAGCCCGACCTCGTGCCGGTCGCGCCGTCGCGGGAGTGGGTCGAGGAGCTGCGCGCGACGCTGCCCGAGCCCCCGGCCGTGCGGCGATCCCGGCTGCAGCAGGAGTGGGGCTTCTCCGACCTGGAGATGCGCGACACCGTGGGTGCCGGCGCTCTCGGCCTCGTGGAGCAGACCATCGCCCAGGGCGCTGCGCCGCAGGCCGCCCGCAAGTGGTGGCTCGGTGAGCTGGCCCGCTCGGCCAACGAGAGCGGGGTCGAGCTGAGCGAGCTCCCGGTCGGTCCGGCGGAGGTCGCGGAGGTCCAGAAGCTCGTCGACGCCGGGACGCTCAACGACAAGCTGGC
>NZ_JBFPJR010000019.1:0-77107 GCF_040838215.1 Nocardioides eburneus
CGGCTCCGCCACGGGCTCCTCGGTGGGTGTGAGCCTCTTCAGCTGCCCCACCGAGGACCGCTTCGCTCGCAGCTTGCTGGGTGATCTTGGCGTCGCGCATCATCCGCTCGACCGGGTAGTCGCGGGTGTAGCCATAGCCGCCGAGCAGCTGGACCGCGTTCGTGGTGACCTCCATCGCGACGTCGGAGGCGAACGCCTTGGCCGCCGCACCGAAGAAGGTGAGGTCGGCGTCGCCGCGCTCGGAGCGACCGGCCGCGGCGTACGTCATCTGGCGGGCCGCCTCCACCTTCATGCCCATGTCGGCGATCATGAACTGCAGGCCCTGGAAGTCCGCGATGGCCCTCCCGAACTGTTGGCGCTCCTTGACGTAGCCCAGCGCATAGTCCAGCGCCCCCTGCGCCACCCCGACCGCCTGTGCGGCGATCGTGATCCGGGTGTGGTCGAGGGTCTTCATGGCGTACTCGAAGCCACGGCCCTCCTCACCGATGATCCGGTCGGCGGGGATGCGGACGTTGTCGAAGTAGACCTCCCGGGTCGGCGATCCCTTGATCCCCAGCTTCTTCTCCGGGGCACCGAAGCTGACGCCCTCGTCGGACTTCTCGACCACGAACGCGCTGATGCCCTTGGAGCGCTTCTCGGGGTCGGTCATCGCCAGCACGGTGTAGTACTCCGAGACGCCGGCGTTGGTGATCCACCGCTTGGTGCCGTTGAGCACCCACCCGTCCCCCTCACGCACCGCGCGGGTCTTCTGGTTGGCCGCGTCCGAGCCCGCGTCGGGCTCGGAGAGGCAGTAGGAGAACCCGCCCTCCCCCGACGCGAGCCTGGAGAGGTACTTCTTCTTGAGCTCCTCCGAGCCGCCGATCTGCACCGGCAGCGAGCCCAGCTTGTTGACCGCCGGGATCAGCGAGGCCGACACGTCCGCGCGCGCGACCTCCTCGATCACCAGCACCGTCGCCAGCGCGTCCGCACCCACCCCGCCGTACTCCTCGGGGACATGCGGGGCGAAGAAGTCGGTCTCCACCAAGGCGTCGTGCGCCTCCTGCGGATAGCGGGCCTCCTCGTCGACCGCCGCGGCGGCCGGCGCGATCTTGGCGTCGCAGATCTCGCGGATCGCCTTGCGGATCTCCTGGTGCTCCTCGGAGAGGGCGAACAGTGGGTACTCAGCGCTCATGCCGCGGAGTCTACGGTCGTCCGGCCCGGCTTTGTTACCGACGCGTCACTTGATGATCTTGTAGCTCACCCAGCGGTGCGTGGCGCGGACCGCGGAGTTGCCGAGGTAGTTGATCCGGACGCTGCGCTTGCCTCGCGCGAGCTTCTTGAGCACCAGCGTCAGCCTGCCGTTCTTGAGCCAACCCTGGCCGACGAGACGCTTGCCGACGTGCGCGACGACCTTGCCCTTGGCGCCGTGCCCCTGGGTCTTCACCTGGATCCGGACCTTGGGGTGCGCGGTGTGGTGGATCTGCCACTTCACCGACTTCGCGGTCATCGTCGCGGCGTGCTTCGCGGGCTTCTTGGTGGGCTTCTTCGTGGTCGTGGACTTGGGGGCGGGCTTCGGCGTCGGCTTCGGCGTGGGTGTCGGGGTCGGGGTCGGATCGGGAGTCGCGTCGGTGCCCGGGAGGCTCGGCAGTGGAAGCGCGTCGAGCGGGGCCACCAGGTCACAGGTGACGCCGAGGATGCCGGGCAGCACGCCGAGGTCGAGGGTGCTCGGGAGCGGCACGGGAAGGGTGTTCGTCACTTGGTCGATGGGCAGGCTCAGGACGCCTTCGAGAGTCTCCGCACCACCTTGGACGCCATCGGTCACCGGCGAGAGGGGCACGCCGAGTGCGGTGGTCAGCGTCTTCAGCACGTCCGTCACCAAACCCTGGTCGCCGATCACACCGTCAAGCACAGCGTCGATCGGGAGGGTGGCGGTGCCGTTGCCGGTCGAGGTCGGCAGCCCGGGAATGACGTTGATCGTGCCGATGGAGCCCAGCACGTTGTGACAGGCATACGTCGCGGTGCCGCCGGACTCCGCGGCGTGAGCCGGCGTGACGGACGCGAGCGTGACGCCCCCGGCGGCGAGCGCGGCACTGATCCCGGCGGCAGCGAGCCGGGCGGACAGACGAACGGTCATCTGCGGTTCTCCCCATGACGGGCACGCCATCGTCGGCGCACGGAGGACGGACGCTAACGGCGAGGCCGGGACCTTCGCCCTGCTTTTGCGGGCTCCCTGGCCCCGGCGCGCCGTGAAGATGACCCATCGGCGGCATCCGCCCTAGCCCAGGTGGGCAGCGCTACCGTGACCCCTATGAGTGGGCATTGGCAGGACCCCGCCACCGTCGACTTCCTGCTCGACGAGTGCGACACCTGGGCCGTGGTCGGCCTCTCCGGAGACCCGCGTCGTACGGCGTACGAGATCGCCCGGCTGCTCCAGCAGCGGGGCAAGCGGATCGTGCCGATCCATCCCGACGCCGCCTCCGGGGACCTCACGGTGCTCGGCGAGCGGGCTTATCCGACGCTCGCCGACGCGGCCGCGGCGGTGGGCCCGATCGACGTGGTCGACGTTTTCCGTCGCTCGGAGGCTGCCGGCGAGTTCGCCGACCAGGCGGTCGCCATCGGCGCCAAGGGGGTGTGGTTCCAGCTCGGCGTCGTCGACGCCGCCGCGTTCGACCGCGCCACCGCGGCCGGCGTACGGATGGTCATGGACACCTGCCCCGCGATCGAGTGGGGACGTCGACCGCGACGTTCGTCCCCGCGGACGGCGTAGGGTCCCGGCCGGCGCCCGACCTGCGTTTGAGCCGCTCCCGGCGCGGTCACCGAGGAGCGTGGACACCTCGATCACGCTCACGGTCGACGGCGAGCGCCACGGCCTCACCGTCGACACGCGCACGACGCTCCTCGACGCCCTCCGCGAGCGGCTGGGCAATACGTCGCCCAAGAAGGGTTGCGACCACGGCCAGTGCGGGTCCTGCACGGTGCTGGTCGACGGGCGCCGCCAGCTCACCTGCCTCGCCCTCGCGGTGTCGTACGACGGCGCCGAGCTCACCACCGCCGCCGGACTCGCCCCCGACGGGCCGCACCCGATGCAGCAGGCGTTCCTGCGCCACGACGCCTACCAGTGCGGCTACTGCACGCCCGGCCAGGTCTGCTCGGCGGTCGGCATGCTCGATGAGGCCGCACGGGGCCAACCCAGCCACGTCACCGAGGACCTCGCCGCGCCCACGTCGGTCGAGGACCTGACCGACGCCGAGATCCGGGAGCGGATGAGCGGCAACCTCTGCCGCTGCGGGGCGTACGTCGGCATCCTGGACGCCGTCCGTGAGGTGGCCGGAGCATGAAGGAGCTGGGCTACGTCCGGCCGAGCGACCCGGCGCAGGCCGTCGCGACCGTGACGGACGACGCCGGTGCCCGCTTCTTGGCGGGAGGGACGAACCTGGTCGACCATCTCAAGCTCGGCGTCGCGACCCCGGAGACGCTGGTCGACGTCAGCCACCTGCCGCTCGACGCGGTCGACGAGCTCGCGGACGGCGGTCTCCGGATCGGCACCAACGTCCGCAACAGCGACCTCGCCGCGCATCCACGACTCCGCGCCGAGTGGCCTGCGGTCAGCCGCGCCCTGCTGGCCGGCGCGTCGGGCCAGATCCGCAACCAGGCCACGACCGGCGGCAACCTGCTGCAGCGCACCCGATGCGTCTACTTCCAGGACGTCACCACGCCGTGCAACAAGCGGGCACCAGGGTCGGGCTGCTCCGCGATCGGCGGCTATGAACGGGACAACGCCGTCCTCGGCGCGAGCGAGGCCTGCGTGGCCGTGCACCCCTCCGACCTCGCCGTGGCGCTGGTCGCCGTCGACGCGACGGTGGTGAGCCTCACGTCGGACGGCGAGCGGCGCCGCCCCGTCGCGGAGCTGCACCGTCTCCCGGGCGATGCGCCCGACCGTGACACCGTCCTCGAGCACGGCGAGCTCATCACCGCCGTCGAGCTGACGCCGAGTGCGGCGGCCCGCCGGTCGACGTACGTGAAGGTGCGCGACCGCGCGTCCTACGCGTTCGCGCTCGTGTCCGTGGCCGTCGGGCTGGACCTCACCGACGACCTCACCGTACGTGACGTCCGGATCGCCTGGGGCGGGGTGGCGCACCGGCCCTGGCGCGCGACCCGCGCCGAGGACGCGCTCCGCGGGCGCGCGCTCGACGAGAGAGCCGTGCGCGCCGCCGTCGACGAGGAGATCGCGGCCGCCACCACGTCGGCCGGGACGGCCTACAAGCTCCCGATGCTGCGCAACACCACGGCACTCGCCGTACGCCGCCTGGTGCCGGAGATCGCCGCGGACGCGGAGGAGGACCGATGACGGAGCTTCACCCCGAGCCGCTCACCGCCCGCGTGATGGGCACGCCCGTCGACCGCGTGGACGGCATCGAGAAGGTGACCGGGCTGGCGTCGTACGCCGCCGAACAGCGCGTCCCCACGACGACCGGCCCGCTGTGGTGCTGGCTGGCCACCTCGACGGTCGCGCGCGGACGGGTCGTGGGGGTCGACCGGACCGCCGCGCTCGCCCATCCCGGCGTCGCCGCGGTGGTCGACCACGAGAACGCCCCCCGCCTCGCTGAGACCAGCAACGGCGAGCTCGCGATCCTGCAGGACGACCGCGTCCACTTCCGCGGCCAGATCGTCGCGCTCGTCCTCGCCGAGACGCCGGAGGCGGCGCGCGAGGGTGCCCGACTGCTCAGGATCGAGCAGGACGAGGAGCCGTTCGACGCCGAGCTGCGCGAGGACAACGCGACGTACCGGCCCGAGAAGGTGAACCCCGCCAAGGAGACTGACACCGAGCAGGGCGACGTGGACGCCGCGATCGCGGCGTCCGACATCGTGGTCGAGCAGACCTACCGGACCGCCTACGAGCACAACAACCCGCTCGAGCCGCACGCCACCACCGCCTGGTGGAGCGAGGAGGACGGCCGGGAGACGCTCACGATGTACGACGCCAGCCAGGGCGTCCACGGGGTCGTCGCGGCCTTGGCCCCGATGCTCGGGCTCGAGAAGGACCAGGTCCGGGTGATGGCGCCGTACGTCGGCGGCGGCTTCGGCAGCAAGGGCGAGGCCCACGCGCACGTCATGGCGGCCGCGCTCGCCGCCCGCACGACCGCGGGCCGGCCGGTGCGGGTCGTGATGACGCGACAGCAGATGTTCGCGCTCGCCGGCTATCGGACCGCGACGATCTCCCACTTCCGGCTCGCGGCGGGCCGTGACGGGCGGCTCACCGCCATCGAGCACCGCGCCCAGGAGCAGACGGCCCGGGTCAAGGAGTTCGCCGAGCAGACCGCGTCGCCGACGCGGATGATGTATGCCGCCACAAACCGTCGCACCAGCCACCGCCTCGCGGTGCTCGACGTCGCGGTGCCCTCGTGGATGCGCGCGCCGGGCGAGATGCCGGGCATGTTCGCCCACGAGGTCGCGATGGACGAGCTGGCCGAGACGTGCGGACTGGACCCGATCGAGCTGCGGCGACGCAACGAGCCCCTCAGCGATCCCGAGACCGACCTGCCCTTCGACACCCGGCGGCTGCTGGAGTGCTTCGACCGCGGCGCGGCGCGGTTCGGCTGGGACGCGCGCCCGCCCGAGCCACGCGCGACGCGGGACGGCGAGTGGTGGGTCGGCACCGGCGTCGCCGCCGCGACCTACCCGGCGATGCGGATGCCCGGGAACGTCGCACGCGTGGAGACGCTCGAGAACGGCTGCGTCGCCGTCTCGATCGGCGCGGTCGACATCGGCACCGGCGCCCGCACGGTGCTGACCCAGATCGCGGCCGACGCCCTCGGCGTCGGCCCCGACGACATCGACCTGCGGATCGCCGACACCGCGCTGCCGATGGCCACCGTCGCGGGCGGCTCCTCGGGGACGAGCTCGTGGGGCTCGGCCATCGTCGCGGCCGCGCAGGAGCTGAAGGCCGCCCACGGTGACGTGCTCACGCCCGGTCTGCGGGCCGAGGCGAGTGCCGTGCGCGGCGACGAGGCCGAACAGTTCTCCTTCCACTCCTTCGGCGCGGTCTTCGCCGAGGTGCGTGTCCACCGCGACACCGGCGAGCTCCGCGTCCCCCGCCTGCTCGGCGTCTACAACGTCGGCCGGGTGATCAACCCGACGACGGCGCGGTCCCAGTTCCTCGGCGGCCTCGTCATGGGCCTCTCCGCGGCGCTGTTCGAGGAGTCCGTGCGGGATCCCCGGTTCGGCCACGTCGTCACCCAGGACCTCGCGACCTACCACGTCGCCAGCCATGCGGACGTGCTCGGCGTCGAGGCGGAGTGGCTCGAGGACGAGACGCCGCTCTTCACGCCCATGGGGTCGCGCGGCATCGGCGAGATCGGCATCGTCGGGACCTCGGCCGCGATCGTGAACGCCGCGCACCACGCCACCGGGGTCCGCGTCAGGCAGATCCCGATGACGGCGGATATGTTCTGCTCATGACACCTGCGGTCACCGGGGTCACCGGGAGGCTGGGCGGTCGCGTCTCCGCCTTGCTGGAGCAGCACGGCGTCTTCCATCTGGCTCTCGTGCGGGACCGGGCGAAGCTGGGCGGCCTGCCGCACCATCCTCACGCCGAGCCGCGAGGCCCGGCGTCGTACGGCGACCATGCCGCGATGTCCCGCGCCGTCGCCGGAGCCGACACGCTCTTCCTGGTGTCCGGCCATCTGTCCGGACGTCGGCTCGAGGAGCACGTCACCGCGATCGACGCGGCGATCTCCGACGGCGTCCGCCGCGTCGTCTACGTCTCGCTGCTGGGCGCCGCGCCCGACGCCACCTACGTCAACGCCCGCGACCATGCCGCCACGGAACGCTTCCTGGAGGGTGCCGGGGTCGCATGGACGGTCCTGCGGCCGTCGTACTATCCCGAGATGCTGCGGCGCTACGCCGACGACGGCGTCGTCCGTGGGCCTGCCGGAGACGGGCGGTGCGCCTTCGTCGGCCACGACGACATCGCCGAGGTGGCGGTCGCCGTCCTGCTCGACCACAGCGGGGCGTACGACGGCGCGACGCTCTCCGTCACGGGCCCGGAGGCGCTCACCGTGGCGGAGGCCGCGGCGACCGCCGGGCTCGTCTTCGAGGACGGGGCGGCCCAGGACCTGTCGCCCGACACGGTGAGCTGGTTCCGGTCCATCGCCGACGGCTCGGTCGCCGAGGCGTCCGAGACCGTGCCGCAACTCACCGGGCACCCGGCGCGCTCGGTGGCGGAGGTGGTGGCGCGGTCTGCCTGACCCGTCAGTCAGGTGGCTCGGACGGGCTCGGCTCCTCACCCGGCAGCGGCTCGACGGGCGGCGGCACGTCGGGAGCCGGCTCCGGGTCCGGGACGGGCGGCGGGACGACGTCGGGCTCGGGCTCGATCGGTGGTGCAGTCATGCCCTGCCGGTATCCAGCCGCCCGGCGCCCATGTGCGTCAGGCCCCGGCCACGGCTCCGCGGACGACCTCGCCCTTCTTGTGCGCGGCCGCCTTGAGCGACGCCTGGAAGGCGAGCATCCGCTGCTGCAGCTCCGGGTCGGTCGCCGCGAGGATGCGTACGGCGAGCAGCCCGGCGTTGCGGGCGTTGCCGATCGCGACCGTGGCGACGGGGACGCCGGCCGGCATCTGCACGATGGAGAGCAGCGAGTCCATGCCGTCGAGGTACTTCAGCGGCACGGGGACACCGATCACCGGCAACGGCGTGACCGCGGCCAGCATGCCGGGCAGGTGGGCCGCTCCCCCGGCACCGGCGATGATGACCGACAGGCCGCGGGCGTGGGCCTGCTCGCCGTACGCGATCATCTCGGCCGGCATCCGGTGGGCCGAGACCACGTCCGCCTCGAACTCGATGCCGAACTCGGCGAGGGCCTCCCCCGCCGCCTGCATGACGGGCCAGTCGGAGTCGGACCCCATGACGATGCCGACGCGTGCGCTCATCTCACTCACTCTCGTTCCCGAGGTCGCCACAAAACCAGGCCGCGGCGTGGCGGGCGCGCTCGAGGCAGTCCTCGAGATCGTCGCCGTAGGTGTTGACGTGGCCCACCTTCCGGCCGGGCCGCAGCTCCTTGCCGTAGAGGTGGACGCGGAGGTGCGGGTCGCGCGCCAGCGCGTGGGGGTAGCCGTCGTAGAGGCGGCCCACGTCCGCACGCTCGCCGCCGAGGATGTTGACCATCACGGACCAGCGGGCGCGGGGCGCCGGCGAGCCGAGCGGCAGGTCCATGACCGCGCGCAGGTGGTTCTCGAACTGGGAGGTGACGGCGCCGTCCTGCGTCCAGTGGCCGGTGTTGTGCGGCCGCATGGCGAGCTCGTTGACGAGCACCCGGCCGTCGGTGGTCTCGAAGAGCTCGACCGCCAGGATGCCGGTGACGCCGAGCTCCTTGGCGATCGTGAGCGCGACCTCCTGGGCACGGCTGGCGAGCTCGGGCGCCAGGTCGGGGGCGGGCGCGATGACCTCGCGACAGACGCCGTCGACCTGGAGCGTGTGCACGACCGGGTACGCCGCCGCCTGGCCGCTCGGCGAGCGCGCGACGATCGCGGACAGCTCGCGCCGGAAGTCCACCAGCTCCTCCGCCAGGATGCGTACGCCGGTCTCCGCGGCGACGCGGAACGGCTCCTCCGCGTCCCCGGCACCGCGCACGATCCAGACGCCCTTGCCGTCGTACCCACCGCGTGTCGTCTTGAGCACGCACGGGAACCCGAACTCCTCGACCTCCGCGACCGAGGTGACGATCGCGTTGCGCGGGCAGAGCTGCCCGAGGCCGAGCCGCTCACCGAGCTCATCGAGCCGCTCGCGCATGAGGCCCTTGTCCTGCGCGTGGACGAGCGCGTCGGGACCGGGGCGTACGGCGACGCCGGCCTCCTCCAGGGCGTGGAGATGCTCCGTGGGGACGTGCTCGTGGTCGAAGGTGACGACGTCGCAGCCGTCGGTCACCTTCCGCAGCGTGTCGAGGTCGCGATAGTCCCCCACCAGCTGGTCCGGGATCACCTGCGCCGCCGACACCCCCTCACCCTCGGCGAGGAGACGGAGCGGCAGGCCGAGCGCGATGGCCGGCTGGGCCATCATCCGAGCGAGCTGGCCGCCGCCGATGACAGCGAGAGTCGGAGCGAGAGGCACGCCTGAATCCTAAGTGGGCGGGGCGGAAGTCACCGATTCCGCCCGACCGGGCTCATCCGACCGGCGTGGCGGCTTCCTTCTCGAACCTCAGACCCTTGCCGCGGATGGTGGTGATCAGGTGGGGGCTGCGGCTGTCGTCGCCGAGCTTGCGCCGGACCCAACCGAGGTGGACGTCGATGGTCTTGGACGAGGTGTAGAAGTTGGCGTGCCACACGTCGCGCATCAGCTCGTCGCGCGTCACGATGTCGCCCGCCCGGCGGATGAGCGCGTGGACCAGGTCGAACTCCTTGCGCGAGAGGGTGATCTCCTCGCCGCCGCGCCAGGCGCGCCGGCTGACCGGGTCGAGCTTGATGTCCTGCACCTCAATCACGGCGCCGAGCGTAGGAGCAGGTAAAGGCCTACGGCAAAGGTTTGCCCGATCCGGACACTGGCCTCTTCGTGCCAGACACTCAGGCCGCTCACAGGCTTCTCAGGACCCCGGCCGCCGGGGCCCCGAACGGGGGCATCGGGACCGCGCCGGCGGCTCAATGGCGGCGTACGGCGACGGGCTCGACGATCCCGAACCCCCGCACCGGCCGCGCGGCGAGGCGACGCGTCTCGAACTGGTCCTCCGGCAGGAGCGCGGCGGTGGCGTCGTCGATGATGATCCGGTTGCGGCGGGCGACGGCGGTCAGCCGCGCGGCCATGTTGACCGGCGGCCCGAAGACGTCGCCGAGCCGGGTCACCACCGAGCCGGAGGCCAGCCCGACGCGCACGTCGGGCATGCGCGGGTCGCGCCCGATCACGTTGATGATGCCCTCGGCGGTGTCGTAGGCGGCGATCGGGTCGTCGTTGACGAAGAGCACCGAGTCGCCCAGCGACTTGATGATCCGGCCCCGCTGGACGGCGACGACATCGGCACAGCGTGACTCGAACAGCTCCACGAGGTCGCCGATCTTCTCCTCCGTCAGCGTGTTGGAGAGCGCCGTGAACGAGACGATGTCGGCGAAGCCGACCGAGAGCTGGGTGGTCCCGAGGTCCTCGGCACCGGTCGACGCCTCGGCCCGCGCGAGCGCGGCGCGCAGGTGTCGCCGCCAGGCGTAGACGAGCAGGTCCTCGAAGGTGGCGCTGAACTCGGCGGCCGTCGCCACCGCCGCGCCGACGACGGCGCGCGGGTCCCGCGCCTCGCCGTCGCCGTCCGCCTTGAGCTGCTCCTCTCGGTGCAGCAGCGCCGAGACCTCCCAGTCGGAGAGCCGGGCCATCGTCTGCCCCATGCCCCGGGCGAGGTTGACGGAGAGGTCGAAGTCGATGACGCCGGCGTCGACCACCGACTTGAGCACGTCGACCGCCTCGACGTCCTGCTGGTCGAAGAACGGCTCGTCGTCGGGGACCTCGGGGAAGCCGAGGGCACGCCAGAGCCGTTTCGCGAGCTCGAGGCTGACTCCGGCGCGAGCGGCCACCTCGTCGGCGGTCAGGCTCGCCTGCTGCGGCTCAGACACCATCGCCCTGCCGTGGTTCCTCGCGCTCGTGGAGCAGCTGGTTGATCCGGCGCTGGACATCCTCGACGTGCGGGATGTCGCGGAGCGTCACCTCGCCATCGGTGCTGGCATCGCTGATCATCAGCGTCCCGCAGCCGAGCAGCCGGTCGATGAGGCCGTATTCGTACTCCACGTCGCTGATCCGGCTCAGCGGGATGTCATGGCCGGTGCGGGTCAGGATCCCCCGCCGGGTGATCAGCCGCCGGTTGGTGATCGTGTAGGTCGCGGTCAGCCAGCGGAGCGCCGGCGCCAGGACCCACCACACGATCCCGGCCAGTGCCAGGATCCAGGCGACCCCATGGACCACCGTGCTGTCGACCGCCGTCTGCACGAACACCGCCACGGCGAGGAGCACGACGAGCACGAGCAGCGGCAGGAGGAGTGCCTTGACATGCGTGCGCGTGCTGACGACGACCTCCTCCCCCGGGTTGAGGAGCTTGCTCGAGATGGCCACGGGCAGATCATGTCATCCCGCCCTCAGCGGGCGGGGCCGGCCGCAGGTGGACGACGTCGCCCGCGCCCACCGCGACGCTCTCGCCACCCTGGTCGGGACGGACCTCGAGGCGTCCCCACGGGTCGATCCCCGTCGCCTGACCGACGAGCGCGGACCTGCCCGGGAGCTCGGCGCGGACGCGCTCCCCGACGGTCACGCTCAGCCGCCCGTAGGCGGCGGCCAGCTCGTCCGGACGCTCGCGCCAGGCGTCGTACGCCGTGGCGAGGTGTGCCAGCAGCGTGACGAGCACCTCGGTGCGGTCGACCGGCGCGCCGCTCTCGATCGCCAGCGACGTCGCGGTGGGGACCGGCAACTCGTCGGCGGTGAGCGAGGTGTTGAGCCCGATCCCCACGACGGCGGCCGCGCCCGGCTTCGAGCCCGCCGGGCCCTCCACCCGCTCGACGAGGATGCCGCAGAGCTTGCGTCCGTGGACGAGCACGTCGTTCGGCCACTTCAGCCCGGCGTCGCACCCGAGCTCGCGGACGGTCTCCACGACGGCCACCCCGGCCATCAGCGGCAGCCACGGCCACCGCTCGGCGGGGACGTCGGGGCGGAGCAGGACCGAGACGGCGATCGCGGCCCGTGGCGGCATCTCCCAGCCGCGGTCGAGCCGGCCACGCCCGGCGGTCTGGTGCTCGGTGGTCACCACGAGCCCTTCCGCGGTCCCCTCACGCGCACGGGCACTCACGACTGCGTTGGTGGACGGCGTCTCGGGCACGACCTCGACCCGCCAGCCGGGCGTGTGGGCGAGCCGGGCCTGATCGAGGGCCGGGCGCCCCATCGAACTGTCGGACACGGGCACTACATTGACCCACGCACGTTTCCGGCCCCGACGCGGGGCCCCGACCAGTCGAGGAGCAAGCACCATGAGCGCCCAGCCCCAGGACGGGACCCCTGTCGACCAGCCTGATCTCCACACCACTGCCGGCAAGCTCGCCGATCTCTCCCTCCGGCTCGACGAGGCGATCCACGCCGGGTCGGCCAAGGCCGTGGAGCGCCAGCACGCGAAGGGTCGTCAGACCGCTCGTGAGCGGATCGAGATGCTGCTCGACGAGGGCTCCTTCCAGGAGCTCGATGAGCTCGCCCGGCACCGCTCGACCAACTTCGGCCTGGAGAAGACCCGGCCCTACGGCGACGGGGTGATCACCGGCTACGGCACCATCGACGGCCGCCAGGTGTGCGTCTTCTCCCAGGACTTCACCGTCTTCGGGGGCTCGCTGGGCGAGGTCTACGGCGAGAAGATCACCAAGGTCATGGACCTCGCCATCAAGACCGGCTGCCCGCTGATCGGCATCAACGAGGGCGCCGGCGCCCGCATCCAGGAGGGCGTGGTCTCCCTGGGCCTCTACGGCGAGATCTTCCGCCGCAACGTGCACGCCTCCGGGGTGATCCCGCAGATCTCGCTCATCATGGGCAACTGCGCCGGCGGCCACGTCTACTCCCCCGCCGTCACCGACTTCACCGTCATGGTCGACCAGACCTCGGCGATGTTCATCACCGGTCCCGACGTCATCAAGACCGTGACCGGCGAGGACGTCACCATGGAGGAGCTCGGCGGCGCGCGGACCCACAACACCAAGTCCGGCAACGCCCACTACATGGGCGCCGACGAGGAGGACGCGCTCGACTACGTCAAGGCGCTGCTCTCCTATCTGCCCTCCAACAACCTCGACGAGCCGCCCGTCTACGACGCTGGGCCGGATTCTGGGGCGGCCGACCTGGAGATCACCGACCTCGACCGCGAGCTCGACACGATCATCCCCGACGGCGCCAACCAGCCCTACGACATGCACGAGGTCATCGCGCACGTCGTCGATGACGAGGAGTTCCTCGAGGTCCAGCCGCTGTTCGCGCCCAACATCATCGTCGGCTTCGCCCGCATCGAGGGCCGCCCCGTCGGCGTGGTCGCCAACCAGCCGATGCAGTTCGCCGGCACCCTCGACATCGACGCCTCGGAGAAGGCCGCCCGGTTCGTGCGGACCTGCGACGCGTTCAACCTCCCCGTCATCACCTTCGTCGACGTGCCCGGCTTCCTGCCCGGCACCGACCAGGAGTGGAACGGAATCATCCGCCGCGGCGCCAAGCTCATCTACGCCTACGCCGAGGCCACCGTCCCGCTCGTCACGATCATCACCCGCAAGGCCTACGGCGGCGCCTACGACGTCATGGCCTCCAAGCACCTCGGTGCCGACATCAACCTCGCCTGGCCCACCGCCCAGATCGCGGTCATGGGCGCCCAGGGCGCGGCCAACATCATCCACCGCCGCGAGCTCAAGGCCGTCGAGGACGCCGGCGGTGACGTCGAGGCCCGCCGCGCCGAGCTCATCGACGAATACGAGACCACCCTCGCCAACCCCTACATCGCCGCCGAGCGGGGCTACGTCGACGCCGTCATCCCACCCCACGAGACCCGCGCCGAGGTCACCCGCGCGCTGCGCCTGCTCAAGACCAAGCGCGAGTCGCTGCCCCCCAAGAAGCACGGCAACATCCCGCTCTGAGCAGGACCCGAAGCCGACGTACGCCGCGAGACGAGGGAAAGGTGCCCCATGACTGAGCAGACCGAGGCAGCAGCCGCGACCGCGGAGCAGTCCAAGCCCGTGCTCAGGGTCGTCTCCTCCCACGCGACCCCGGAGGAGGTCGCCGCGCTCGTGGCGGTCTTCTCCGCGCTCGGCTCGTCCGGCGCGCCGGCGCCGCGGCGCCCGCGCTCGACCTGGGCCTCCCCCGCCCGCGCCGTACGCCGGATCCCGGCGGCCGGGCCGGGCGCCTGGCGCGCCAGCGGCCTGCCGCACTGAGGCGACCGGGCCGACGATGCGCACGTGGCCGACCGCGCTCGCGTGGTGCCTGACCCGTGCGTTCGTCGTCACGCTGCTGTGCACCCAGGAGCACGGCGTCGTCGGGGACGTGACCTACTACCGCGAGAGCCTCGCGGCGATCGGGGCGGCGCACCCGAGCGGCACGCTGACGGAGTATCCCGTGCCGGCGCTCGTGCTGCTCTGGCTGCCCTACCTCCTGTTGAAGGCGGCCGGCCATGTCGGCGGCTACGTCACCCTCGTCGCGACGCTCGCGGTCCTGACCGACCTCGGCTTCCACGCCACGCTCGTGCGCACCCGCCGCTGGCACGGAGCGCCTCGCTCCTGGCTCGGCATCCCGGGCGCCGAATGGGCCTGGCTCCTCGCGGTGCCCGCGCTCGGCGCGACGACGTACGCCCGCTTCGACCTGGTGCCGGGCATCCTCGTCGGCCTCGCGGTGCTCTACGTCGTCCACCGGCCCGCGGTGGCGGCGGCCGTCGGGGCTCTCGCGACGGGGGTGAAGTACTGGCCGGCGCTGGTCCTCCCCACGCTGGCCGCGCCGCGGGCGGGTCGCCGACGCGTCGTGGTGACCATCGCGGTCGCCGGGCTGGTGCTCGCGGTGGGCAGCCTGGCGATCGGCGGATGGCACCGGCTGTGGACGCCGCTGCACTACCAGGACGAGCGCGGGCTGCAGATCGAATCGGTCTTCGCGACGCCCGTCATGCTCGCCTGGGGCCATGGCAGCGACGCCTACGCGACGTCCTACACCGTCTGGAAGGCGTACGACGTCAGCGGACCGCTCGTCGGCACGCTGCTGACCCTCGCGTCCGTCAGCACGCTCGTGGTCGCCCTGCTGATGGCGGCGGGCTGGGCCTTGGCGTGGCTGCGGATCCGACAGGCCTCCGGCGACGCGTCGGAGGCGCTCGTCTGGCTGGTGTTGGCCTCGGTCGGCGGCTTCATGGTCACCAACAAGGTGCTGAGTCCGCAGTACCTCCTCTGGCTGCTGCCCGCGGCCGCCGCCGGGCTCGTGGTCCTCGAGAGGAGTCGGGAAGGACGGCGCCGGCTGGCGTGGTGGACCGGCGTCCTGCTCGTGGCTGCGGCGCTCACCCACGAGATCTTCCCGCGCACCTACGGCTACCTCCTGGTCCATGCCCCCGGCAGCTTCTGGGTCGTCGACCTGCTCGCGCTGCGCAACATCCTGCTCGTCGCGCTGGCGGCCTACGCCGGCGCGCGCGCCGGGCGGCTGCTGCTGCGAGCGGCGGACGAGACAGAGCCGACCGAGGGCGTCAGGGACGGCACACGCCGCGCAGCACGACGTCGTAGGACCACAGCGTGATCGGCAGCCGCGCGAACAGCGGCCGGCAATCGGCGGCGGTGAGCCGCACCGTCGAGTCGGCGTCGTAGATCCCGTTGCCGACGCAGGCGTCGTAGTAGACGTACGCCGTCGCCGGCTCCTCCCCGCCGCGGTGGTAGCGCAGCTCGATCGCGGTGTCTCCCGGGACGCTGGCGTCGCAGTGCGACGGCGCGTTCGGTCCGCTGCCCGACGGCGCCTCGGCGATCCCCCTCAGCAGAGCACCCATCTGCGAGCCGGTGAGCAGGCGGGAGCCGAGGAGACCCGGCCCGTCACCACCGCGCGCATACTGACAGACCGAGACCGACGTGGGCGTCAACCGGGTCGCGGAGGTCGCCGCCGACGGTCGGACGATGTCCGCGGCCTGCACCGGAGAGGTCGCGCGGCAGCCGTTGGCGTCGATGCTGAACGTCCGCGCCGAGGAACGGATCCGCTGCGCGAGCGCGTGCTGACCCGGGCCGGTCAACAGGCTGACCTGCACCGGATGGTCCGCCGACGTCCCGGGCACGCTCCAGCGCATCAGGGTCCAGCCGCGGTAGGTCCAGGTGCCGTCGGCGACGAGGTCGGCGGCGGGACCTCCCTGGGTGAAGGAGAGCGACGGCTGCCAGAGCGCGAAGGGAAGGTCGCCGAACACGGCCGGCGCGGTCCTGACCGGCGCGCAGCCGATGGCCGGAACGCTGCGGAACCTGACGTCGCTGGCGACGTACGGCGTCCGGGGCGCGTCGTCCCAGGAGTCACCGGGCTTCCGGATGCAGTCGGGCCGGGTGGGCGGCGCGGCGTCGACCCACGAGGACGGCACCTGCACCTCGACGTCATAGCGCGACGCCCATCGCATCCCCGGGGCCGCGGCCGGACCGGACGTCGGCGCGGCTCCCTGCGCCTCGGCGCTCCCCGCCGCCAGGCTGTCCGCGCCGGACCGCCCTCGGACCGAGGACGACGCTGCGGACCCGGCCGAGTCCGATCCTTGGCCGCCACCGCCCTGGGTGGTGACGCCGACCACGACGCCGAGCCCGGCCAGCAGCACCACCGCGGCGGCCGCCGGGAGCCACGGCCGCCGGCGTCGTACGCGTGTCGGGACGAGGAGCTCGCGCGGTTCGAAGGCGTTCGCGCGCCGGGCGAACGCGTCGCGCAGCGCCGCCTCGGCGCGGTCCGAGGCGGGGTCCGGGACGCCGCGGTCCGGCTCCGGCCGGGTCGGGTCGTCGTGCGGGTCAGTCACGGCTGGCTCCTTCGGCGAGCTGCTGGCGGAGACGCCCGAGCGCGCGATGGACGTGGGAGCGCGCCGTGGTCTCGGGACAGTCCAGGATGAGTGCGATCTGTGCGAAGGCGAGGTCCTCGTAGAAGCGGAGCACGACGGCGGCGCGCTGCGTCGGCGGCAGCGACTGCACCAGCTGCCAGGCGGCATCGGCGTCCTCGAGCCGGGCGGTCTCGTCCTCGGTCGGCTCTCGCGGAGCGACGCTCTCGACGTCCTCCACCGCGACAAGCCGACGGCCCTTGCGCCACCGCGAGATGGAGCCGTTGACGATGCTCCGACGGACGTAGGCCTCGGCGGTGCCGGCCGCGGCCAGCTGCTTCCAGCGCGGGAGCGCATGGGCGAGCGCGTCCTGCACCAGGTCGGGCGCGTCGTGGGCGTTGCCCGTGACGAGGTAGGCGAAGCGCTGCAGCGCTCCCCCGCGGGCAGCCACCCAGTGGCCGAAGTCCTCGACCGGCTCGCCCCTCGGGCTCGCCGGGTCCACCGGGTCGTTCGGCAACGGCGGCACCTCCTGCGACAGTGTCACGCCTCTCCTACGTCGAAGAGTCGCGCTGCGTTGCAGCGTCGCACGATTTCTCGCCTGCGGTCGTGGGTGCGCGGCGCTAGTGTCTCGCGGGTGAGCCAGCCTTCGCGCGCCGTGGACGACCGCACCGACCGCTTCGTCGAGGAGCTCTGCGCCCTCGACCCCCTGACCGCGACGTACGTCGGCGTCGCCGGTCACGAGGCGGAGCTCCCGGATCTGTCTCCCGAGGGGTTCACCGCTCGTGAGGACCTCCACCGCCGCGCGCTCGCGGACGTGACCGCCCTGACCCCGCGCGACGAGCGCGAAGCCGTCGCGCGGGACGCCTTCCTCGAGCGGATCGGCCTCGACGTGGAGTTCGCCGACGCCCGGCTCGACCGCTCCCATGTCTCGGTCATCACCAGCGGCATCCACGAGCTGCGGTCGGTCTTCGACCTCATGGCGACCGAGACCGAGGAGGACTGGAGCAACATCCGGGCCCGTCTCGCCGGGCTGCCGGCGGCGGTCGACGGCTACCGCGCCACCCTCGCCGACGAGGCCGCGGCCGGGCGCGTCGTCGCCGCCCGGCAGTACGCCGAGGTGGCGCGGCAGATCGAGGACTGGACCGCCCAGAGGACGACCCAGCAGGGCGGCGAGGACTTCTTCGCCGCCCTCGCCGCCCGCAGCCCCGTGACGCTGCCCGCGTCGCTGCGCTCCGAGCTGACCCAGGCGGCCGCCGCGGCGTCCGCCGCCTTCGCCGACTTCGGCACGTTCCTGACCACCGAGCTGCAGCCGATCGGCCGCGCCACGGAGGCCGTCGGTCGCGACCACTACGCGCTCGCCTCGCGGCGCTACCTGGGCGCCACCGTCGACCTCGAGGAGACCTATGCCTGGGGCTGGCAGGAGCTCGCACGCCTGGCGGACGACATGGCCGCGACGGCCGCGCGGGTCCTGCCCGGCGCGTCGGTGCGCGAGGCGGTCGCCCACCTCGACGCGGACCCGGCGACCAAGATCGAGGGCAAGGAGGCCTTCCGCGACTGGATGCAGGAGCTCGCCGATCGCACGATCGCCGAGCTCGCCGACGTCCACTTCGACATCCCCGACCCGGTCCGGCGGATCGAGTGCCTGATCGCCCCGACGACGAGCGGCGAGATCTACTACACCGGCCCCTCCGAGGACTTCTCCCGGCCGGGCCGGATGTGGTGGTCGGTCCCCGAGAGCGTCACGGCCTTCAGCCCGTGGCGCGAGAAGACGACGGTCTTCCACGAGGGCGTGCCGGGCCATCACCTCCAGATCGCCCAGACCGCCTTCCGCGCCGACGTGCTCAACCGCTGGCAGAGGCGGATGTGCTGGGTGAGCGGCCATGGCGAGGGCTGGGCGCTCTACGCCGAGCGGCTGATGGACGACCTCGGCTATCTCGCCGACCCTGCCGACCGCCTGGGCATGCTCGACGGGCAGTCGTTCCGCGCCGCGCGGGTGATCATTGACATCGGGATGCACCTGGAGCTGGAGATCCCGACCGACAACCCGTTCGGCTTCCATCCCGGGGAGACCTGGTCACCGGCCCTGGGACGCGAGTTCATGGGCCAGCACTGCCTGATGGACGACGCGTTCATCGACTTCGAGGTGAAGCGCTACCTCGGCTGGCCCGGTCAGGCGCCGTCGTACAAGGTCGGCGAGCGGATCTGGCTGGAGGCCCGCGACGCGGCCAGGGCGCGCGCCGGCGACGCCTTCGACCTCAAGGCGTTCCACCGGGCCGCCCTCGACCTCGGCTCGATCGGGCTCGACCCGCTGCAGGCCGCTTTGGCCCGGCTCTGACGCCGGCTCGTCCGTCGACGCGGGTCAGGAGCCGAGCCGGGCGAGCTCCTCGTCGACGACCGAGGGGTCGAGCTTGCGGAAGACCGGGGTCGGCTTCCCGATCGGAGTTCCGACGACGATCGGGTGCCGCTCCCAGCGAGGAGCGGCGGAGTAGTCGCCGGTGATGATCGGGTAGCCGGGATCGCCGTCGAGCCCCTCGGCCTCCTCGATCCGCGGCATCGGCGCGATCTCGCCCTTCCCGCCCAGCGTCTTGTCGATCTCGTTGGCTGAGAACGGCAGGAACGGGCTGAGGACGAGGTTGAGGTCGGCGACGCACTGCGCCATCACGTGGAGCACCGTGCCGAGCCGCTCTCGGTCCTCCGGCGCCTTCGCCAGCTTCCACGGCTCGAGGTCGGAGACGTAGCGGTTGACCTCGGCCACGGCGCGCATGGCCTCGCCGATCGCCTGCTTCTGCCGATGGCGTTCGATGAGGCCGCCGACGGTCGCGAAGGAGGCCTCGACGAGGTCCAGGACGGCCTGGTCGTCGTCGGTCAGCTCGCCCATCGGCGGCAGCTCGCCGAAGTTCTTCGCGATCAGCGTCGCGGTCCGGTTGACGAGGTTGCCCCAGCCGGCGACCAGCTCGTCGTTCGTACGCCGGACGAACTCCGCCCAGGTGAAGTCGCTGTCCTGGCTCTCCGGCCCGGCCACGGCGACGAAGTAGCGGAACGCGTCGGCCTGGTAGCGCGAGAGCAGGTCGCGGACGTAGATCACGATCTTCTTCGAGCTGGAGAACTTCTTGCCCTCCATGGTCAGGAACTCGCTCGAGACGACCTCCGTGGGGAGGTTCAGCTCGCCGTACTCCCGTGGCGAACCGCCCTTCGCACCCTGGCCGTTGTAGGCGAGCAGCTCGGCCGGCCAGATCTGGGAGTGGAAGGTGATGTTGTCCTTGCCCATGAAGTAGTACGACAGCGCCTCCCCCGCGCCGGGGGCGCCGTCGCGCTGAGGGTTCCACCAGGCGCGCCAGGCGTCCGGATCGCCGGAGCGCCGTGCCCACTCGATGGAGGCGGAGAGGTAGCCGATGACGGCGTCGAACCAGACGTAGAACTTCTTCGTCGGGTTCTCCCGCCAGCCGTCCAGCGGCACCGCGATCCCCCAGTCGATGTCGCGCGTCATCGCGCGCGGACGGATCTCGGAGAGGATGTTCTGGCTGAACCGGATGACGTTGGGACGCCACAGACCGGTCGCCTCGCGCTCGTCCAGCCACTCCTTGAGCGCGTCGGCGAGCGCCGGCAGGTCGAGGAAGAAGTGCTGGGTCTCGATGAACTCCGGCACCTCGCCGTTGATCCGGGAGTGCGGGTTGATCAACTGGTCGGGGTCGAGCTGGTTGCCGCAGTTGTCGCACTGGTCGCCGCGCGCGCCCTGGTAGTGGCAGATCGGGCACTCGCCCTCGATGTAGCGGTCGGGCAGCGTCCGCCCCGTCGACGGCGAGATCGCGCCCTTCGTCGTCCTCTCGACGAAGTAGCCGTTCTCGTAGACCCCGAGGAACAGCTCCTGGACGACGGCGTGGTGGTTGCGCGTCGTCGTGCGCGTGTAGAGGTCGTAGGTCAGCCCGAGCGAGGCGAGGTCCTCGGCGATGAGACGGTGGTTCCGGTCGACCAGCTCCTGGGGGGTCAGGCCCGCCTCGTCGGCCGCGATCAGGATCGGCGTGCCGTGCTCGTCGGTGCCGGAGACCATGAGCACGTCGTGCCCCGCCATCCGCATGTAGCGGCTGAAGACGTCGGAGGGTACGCCGAAGCCGGCCACGTGGCCGATGTGGCGCGGGCCGTTGGCGTAGGGCCAGGCGACGGCGCTGAGCACCTTCTTCCGGGGGGCATGACTCATGGGCAGAATCCTAGTGAGCGCGCGCCACGGGGTTTCGGCCGGCCGCTCCGCGGATCAGTGCTTCGGGTTGAACTGCTGCTCACGCGCCCAGATCCGCTTCCGGATGTAGGGCAGCATCTTGTAGAGCGCGGTGCCCGGGCAGGCGGTCTGGTTGGTGTCGCGGTGGCCGTCGACCACCGGCAGGACGACGCCCTTCCCCGGCGGGTAGAGGTCGCTGCCCTGCGACCAGACCTTGATCCGGCCGGTGGCCTTGCGGTGGTAGGCGTCGAGCTTCCACGCCGCGAGCCGGACCAGCGACGTGATCGCCTTCTTCGTCGGCCGGACGGTGTTGAAGGTCCCGATCATGGCGACTCCGACCGAGGACTGGTTGAAGCCGAGCGTGTGAGCACCGCGCACGAGCTTGCGAGGTCCGCCGCTGCGGCCGACCCAGACCCGTCCGAACCGGTCGATGAGGAAGTTGTAGGCGATGTCGAACCAGCCCAGCGTGTGGGTGTGGTAGCGGTACATCCCCCGCAGGATCCCCGGCACATCGCCGCGCGAGTAGCCGTTCGCGGTGTCGGTGTGGTGGATGTGGACCTGCTTCAGCTTCTTGTTGTAGCGCACGGAGCCGTTGCGCCAGCTCGGGTCGGCGCCCCACTGGGCGCGCGAGTAGAGCTTGGGGTACGGCGCCCGGGTCCAGAGCCGCCACGGCTTCATCCGAGCGGTACGACGGCCGGCGACCCCGTCCGGCACCGACGGCGTCCCGACCGACTCCCGGGGGCCGGTGTCCATGAGTGTGAGCTGCAGGCCGGCTCGGACACCCTTCACGGCCACCTCGAGGTCACGGTGACGTCCCGTCCACACCGGCTGGGTGCCCTGCCGTCCGGTGCCCTCGCCGGCGCCGGGCAGGTCGGTCTGGAGCGGCAGTTGGTGCCAGCCACGCCACTTCCCCGCCGTACGCCACCGGACCAGGACGCGCGCGGGCGCCTTCCGCCCCTTCCAGCTCACGCCGACCATGGAGTAGCCACTGGTCGTCAGGGCGCCCGTGCGGTGACCGGCCGGCGTGGGAACGCTCAGCCTGTCACCGAGGGGGACGTCCAGCTCCTTCACTCCGCCGCCGGTCGGGGTGAGGGTGAGGAGCGGGGTCTTCGCCGCGGCCGGCGCCAGCCCTGCGGGCGTGCTTCCGGGCGCCAGCGGCGACAAGGGCAGCAGCGCCAGGAAGAGCGCGGGCACCCCGAGGCGCAGGCGTGTGCGAGTCCGGTTTCTCGATCGACGCATGGGTTCGATCATCGGCCATGCAGGGGGTCGTGTTGTCTGGACCGCGGTCCTTCGGAGTGTCGCGCCGTGTCAAGCCGAGGACGTCGCCGGGCGCGTCACACCTGTCACAGAGGCCTCACACGCCCCGCGAACGCTGCCAGGCGCTCATACGCGTCCGCACCCGTCGGAGGGGTCTGCTCGGGCCCGAATGCGGCGCCTCGCATCTCCGGCTCGAGCGCCTCCTGCATGAACGCGAGCCCGACCTCCGCGATCTCGGGATCGAGCGTGGGCGCCGGCGGCTGTCCGAGCGCCGTGGCGAGGTCCCAGGTGTGGGTCGCGAGCTCGGCGACCTGCATCCCGACGGGCGGCAGCGCCACGTCACCGGCCCGCTCGTGCCACGCGTGGATGAGGTCGTCGGCAGCGACCCGGAAGGCGGGCCCCCACCCTTCGACGACGTGCGGCGGCTCGCTCCCCCAGTCCGGCTGCTCGCCGCGCACCATCGCGAGGAACCTCCGCGGCGCCTCGACCAGATGGTCCGCGAGCGCCGCGACGTCCCAGTCGGCACAGGGCGTCGTCCGCGAGAGCCGGTCGGGAGCCACGTGGTCGAGGACGTCGCCGGCCTGGTCCAGCGCCCGCGCGAGGACCCTCAGGGAGCCGACGAGGTCGGAGGTGGTCACCCGCTCACCGTAGATCCGTCGGCTGCCGGTCGCCAGAGTCCAGTTGCCAGTTGTCAGTTGCCAGTTGCCGGAGGTCAGCCGCCGGCGACGACCCGTCAGCTGAAGTCGAGCTCGTGGGTGCGGGCGCGCTTGAGCTCGTAGACATAGGGATAGGCCGTCACCAGCTGGAAGCCGTCCCAGAGCCGGCCCGCCTCCTCGCCCTTCGGCGCCTTCGAGATCACCGGCCCGAAGAACGCCGAGCCGTTCATGGCGATCGTCGGCGTACCGACCTCGTTGCCGACCTGGTCCATCCCCAGGTGGTGGGACTTCTTGATCGCCTCGTCATAGGAGGAGTCGTCCATCGCGTCAGCGAGCGCGGCCGGCAGGCCCACCGAGGCGAGCGCATCCTCGATCACCTCGCGGGTGAACTCCTTCTTCTCCAGGTGGCGGCGGGTCCCGAGCGCGGTGTAGACCTCGGCCAGCTTCTCCTGGCCGTACTGCTCCTCGACCGCCTGGCACACCCGGACGGGCCGCCACGCGGTCGAGAGGAACTTCCGGTAGTCCTCGGAGACGTCCTTGTCCTGGTTGAGGTAGGCGAGGCTCATGATGTGCCACGTCACGGAGACGTCACGCACCTTCTCCACCTCCAGGATCCAGCGTGAGGTGATCCACGCGAACGGGCAGGCCGGGTCGAACCAGAAGTCAGCAGTCGTGGTCATATCCAACGACAACGACCCGCACCCCGGCCCGATTCCCGGCCCCGGCCCCGCCCTACCGCGAGACGCGGGTCGCGACCTGGACCGTCCTGGGGGTGACGAGCGGGTTCGCGAACGTGGCGCGCACCAGCCGCCGTCCGGCCGGGATCTTCGTGTACGTCGTCCTGGCGACGCCGTCCACGACCTTGACCCAACGGGTCCGGGAGTAGGTCATCAGCTTCACCATCCGGCCGTCGAAGTTCGCCCCGGGCGCCCACACGTGCACCGCGATGCCGATCCGGTTCTTGCCGGGCGACGTTGCGATCGTCATCCGCGGGTAGACCTTGGCCACACCCGCGACGTACTTCACCTGGGTCGACCGGTGGTGCGTCGCGGACAGGCCGAGCATGACCGTGATCTTCTTGCCGATGTCCGCCGACGTCAGCCGGTAGGTCGTCGAGGTCGCGCCCGAGATCGGGACCCCGTTGCGTCGCCACTGGTAGGACACATGAGCGCTCGCGGGGCTCACCGTGCCCGGACGGACCGTGAGCACCTTCCCTGGGCGCAACTGCCCCCGGATCGCGCCCCGGTGGGTGAGCCTGACCGGCGTGCCGATGACCGGGCCGAGCTTGTTCGTCGCGACGGCGAGCGGGTTGTGCCCCATGCGTGTGGCCGTGACCGTGGCGCTGATCATCGTGTCGGCGAGCGCCTGGGTCGGGGTCAGCGTCGTGCCGGTCGCGCCCTGGATCGGGTCGCCGTCGGCGTACCACTGGACCGCGGTGGTCGCGCCGCTCGGCGCATACTCGCCCGGATCGACCGTGAGCTTCTGACCCACCTGCGGCGTCCCCGAGAGCGTCGGCGACTGAGTGACCGTGAGGTCGCCCGGCTGCACGGCGGCGGTCTGGGCGCTCACGACGGAGCTCGACTGGTAGGTCCCCTTCTTCGCCGTCACCCGGACCGAGATGCGGTGACCGATCTGGTGACGGATGAGCAGGAAGCCCGGCCGGGTCTGGCCGGCGATCGGCTCGCCGTCCTGCAGCCACTGGTAGCTGAAGGAGGCACCCGACGGCGTCCAACGACCGGTGCTGGCCTGGAGCCGGACCCCGACCTTCGGGGCGCCCGAGATCGTCGGAAGGGAGGTATTCTCGAGCTCCTGGTCGCGGAAGTGGATGAAGCCGGTCGGCCAGTAGCCGCTCTTGGTGATGCGACGCCAGGAGAAGTCGCTGCCCCAGTTGGACTCGGAGATGACGATCTCCGAGGACGAGACGACCTTCTCGACGTAGGCGACGTGACCGAGCGACCCGGCGCCCGGTGCCCCGCCTCTCCACCAGGCGACCGAGCCGACCGCGGGCGTCTTGTCGGTGATCGACTTCATCGCCACGCCCCAGTTGGTGGCGTTGCCGCTTCCCGACCACGGCCGCTTGTCGGGCATCCCCGCCGCCACCATCCGGTAGGCCACGTAGTTCACGCAGTTCCGGCCGGAGTACATGCGCCAGTACATGTGCCCCCAGTGCTGGTGGTAGCCGGACGCGCTCATCCCCTTCGCGTTGCACTGCGTGAAGCCCGAGCACAGCATCGTGAACGACGCCGCCGAGGCGCGCGGGCTCAGCTGCGGAAGGACCACCTGCAGGCCGAGGGCAGCAAGCAGCAGCGCGAGGGCTCCGCCGAGGACTCGTGTGACGCTTTGATACGCCTGTGACTGGTGAGACACGCGAGCACTCTAGGGAAAGTTGTCAAGCATTGAAACCGGCGTGGCGGAATTACATGACTGTTATTTTACTTTCTGAGCGTGAATCGCGCCGATTTCATCGAGGAATTCTGTCCCGGATCACATGCGACACGCGGCGTTTGACAGGATCAGACGCATGCCAGGAACCAACCTCACGCGCGAGGAAGCGCAGACCCGCGCCGCTCTCCTCGACGTCACGTCGTACGACATCGCGCTCGACCTCACCACGGGCCCCGAGACGTTCGCGTCGACCACCACGATCGCCTTCACCTGCTCCCAACCGGGCGCCGCCACGTTCGCCGACCTGGTGGACGCGACGGTCCACGAGATCACGCTCAACGGTGTGTCGCTCGACCCCGCGACGTCGTACGCCGACAGCCGGATCGCGCTGCCGGACCTGGCCGCCGACAACGTGCTGGTGGTGAAGGCCGACTGCACCTACTCCCACACCGGTGAGGGGCTGCACCGGTTCGTGGACCCGGCCGACGACCGGGTCTACACCTACACGCAGTTCGAGGTCCCGGACGCGCGGCGGGTGTTCACCACCTTCGAGCAGCCGGACCTGAAGTCGGCGTTCACCTTCCACGTCACCGCACCGGAGGGCTGGACAGTCGTCTCCAACTCCCCCTCCCCCGAGCCGGTGTCGCGGGGCGACGGCAAGGCGCGCTGGGACTTCGAGCCCACCAAGCGGATGTCGACCTACATCACCGCGCTGATCGCAGGTGAATACCACGAGGTCCAGGACGTCTACGAGGGCAAGCACGGCCAGATCCCGCTCGGCCACTACTGCCGCCAGTCCCTCGTGCCCTACCTCGACCGCGAGGAGATCGTGAAGCTCACCAAGCAGGGCTTCGCGTTCTTCGAGGACGCCTTCGACTACCCCTACCCGTTCGGCAAGTACGACCAGCTCTACGTGCCGGAGTACAACATGGGTGCGATGGAGAACGCCGGCGCCGTGACGCTGCGCGACGAGTATCTCCCCCGCAGCCGCCAGCCGCGCTCGTTCTACGACTTCCGCTGCTCGGTCATCCTCCACGAGATGGCCCACATGTGGTTCGGCGACCTCGTCACGATGAAGTGGTGGGACGACCTCTGGCTCAACGAGTCGTTCGCCGAGTGGGCCTGCTACCACGCCCAGGTGCAGGCCACCGAGTTCACCGACGCGTGGACCGGCTTCGCCAACGCGCGCAAGCTGACCGGCTACCGCCAGGACCAGCTGCCGACGACCCACCCGATCGCCGCGGACAACTACGACCTGCAGGCGGTCGAGGTGAACTTCGACATGATCACCTATGCCAAGGGCGCGTCGGTGCTCAAGCAGCTCGTCGCCTGGGTCGGCCTCGAGCCGTTCCTCACGGGCCTGCGCGCCTACTTCAAGGAGTTCGAGTACGCCAACTCCGAGTTCGCCGACCTGCTCCGCCACCTCGAGGCCGCCTCGGGACGCGAGCTGCAGGGCTGGGCGCAGGAATGGCTGCAGACCGCGGGTGTCAACACGCTCGCACCCGAGTTCACGCTCGCCGACGACGGCTCCTACAGCGCGTTCGCGGTGCGCCAGAGCGCGCACGCCGACCACCCGACCCTGCGCCGCCACCGGATCGGCATCGGCGTCTATGACAAGGACGCCGAGGGCCGGCTGGTCCGCCGCGACTCCTTCGAGATCGACGTGCAGGGCGAGCTGACCGAGGTGCCGCAGCTGGCCGGTGTGAAGCAGCCCGACCTGCTGCTCCTCAACGAGGGCGACCTGGCCTACGCCAAGATCCGCCTCGATGAGCGCTCCCTCGCGACCGCGCTCTCGAGCCTGTCGGAGTTGGACGACTCGCTCGCGCGTGCCCTCATCTGGGGCGCCACGTGGGACATGACCCGCGATGCCGAGATGAGCGCGACCGACTTCGTCAGCCTCGTGCTCGCCAACATCGGTGCGGAGACGGACAGCTGGGGCGTCACTCGCATCCCGACGTTCGCCGCCCAGGCGGTCAACCGGTTCTCCGCGCCGGACAAGCGCGCTGCACTCAAGGACCGCTGGGAGTCCGGCCTCAAGGCGCTCCTCGACCAGGCCGCGCCCGGCAGCGACCACCAGCTCACCTTCGCCCGCCAGTACGCCGCGGCTGCCCACTCGGAGCAGGCGCTGGCCGACCTGAAGGGACTGCTCGACGGCTCGCTCGGCTACGACGGCCTCGAGGTCGATCAGGACCTGCGCTGGGTGTTCCTCACCGGGCTCGCCGCGGCGGGTGCCGCCGGCGAGGCCGAGATCGCCGCCGAGCTCGAGCGCGACAACACCATCTCGGGCCAGGAGCACGCCGCCGCCGCCCGTGCGGCGCAGCCCACCGCGGAGGCGAAGGCGCAGGCGTGGGAGTCGGTCGTCGTGCGCACCGACGTCGCCAACGAGACCGCCCGCTCGATCGTGCTGTCGTTCCAGCGGTCGGGTCAGGAGACGGTGCTGGCGCCGTACGTCGAGAAGTACTTCGCCGCCGCCGACACGCTCTGGGACCACCTCGGCACGCATCGCGCGTCGACCGTCCTGGAGTACATCTTCCCGATGCCGCTCGCCTCGGAGGAGCTTCTGGCGAGGGCTGAGGCCTGGCTCGAGTCCTCACCGGCCGAGCCGGCCGCCAAGCGCTACGTCCGTGAGGGCCGCGACGAGGTCGCCCGCGCCCTGGCCGCGCAGCGCAAGGACGCCGAGTAGCGTCGCATCCGACACGCAGAGAGCCCCCGCGAGGTGATCCTCGCGGGGGCTCGCTCCGTCAGGGGCGTCAGTGACGCGGGGCGGGCGGCTGCTCGCCGGTCGGCGCCTTCGGCAGCAGGCCCTCGCCGCGCAGGACGCCGGGCAGCAGCACCAGCAGGGAGATCACGAGGGCGATCCCGACCGGGATGAACAGGATGAACGCGAGCAGGTGCACGGCGTTCATGTGGTATTCCGGCGCCCAGCCGTCCGGGACGGCGGCACCGGCAGGACCGGCGAGAACGGCGGACGACGCGACGGCGACGGTGGTGCCGGCGGCCACGGCGGCGGCCCGGCGGATCATCGAGGGCTTGCTCACGGAGGCCAGACTACCGGCCACCACCCGGTCGCAATACTGGGGCCCATGATTGCGCTCGACATCTCCGAGAGGCTCGCCGACTTCGCCGACGTCGCCGTGAAACGGGTGGTGGCGATCGTCGCGCTCGTGGTCATCGCGTTCGTCGTCCGCTGGGTGCTCCACCGGCTCGTGGACAGGATCGTGAGCAGGGCCGAGGGCGGGGTGCTCCCCGAGCGCCTCGCCGACCGCTGGGCCGACCGGCTCAGCACCTCCGCGCGCCGCGTCCAGCGCACCAAGACGATGGGCGGCCTGCTGAAGAGCCTGGTGACCGGCATCATCGTCGCGGTCTTCGGGACGATGATCCTCGGCGAGCTCGGCATCAACATCGCTCCGATCATCGCCAGCGCCGGCATCATCGGGCTGGCGCTCGGCTTCGGCGCTCAGTCGTTGGTGAAGGACTATCTCTCCGGCATCTTCATGATCTTCGAGGACCAGTACGGCGTCGGTGACGTCGTCGACGTCGGTGCCGCGAGCGGCACCGTCGAGGCGGTGAGTCTGCGCGTCACCCGGCTGCGCGCGCTCGACGGCACGGTCTGGTACGTCCCCAACGGCGAGATCCTCAGGGTCGGCAACATGAGCCAGAACTGGTCGCGCGCCGTGATCGACATCGGCGTCGCGTACGGCGAGGACATCGCTCGCGTCACCCGGGTCCTCAAGGAGGTCGCCCACGACCTCTGGCAGGACGACGAGTTCAAGAACGTCGTCATCGAGGAGCCCGAGGTCACCGGCGTGGAGGCGCTCAACCCCGACTCGATCACGCTGCGCGTCTTGGTGAAGACCCAGCCGCTCGAGCAGTGGGGCGTCGCCCGAGCGCTGCGCCAGCGGATCAAGTCGCGGTTCGACCACGAGGGCATCGAGATCCCCTTCACCCAGCGGGTCGTCTGGCACCGCGACGAGAAGGTCCGCGACCTCGCCGAGCACCGCACCATCGGACGCCCCGACACCGGTCGCACCACCACCGAAACGACCACCGACAGGACCACGACGGACACCGACGTCGGCTGACCCCTCCTCAGCCGACGTGGTCCATCGTCCCGAGACGCCCGAGGGGCCCGCAGCGATGCTGCGGGCCCCTCGGCGTACGCGCGTGGATCAGGCGAGCGCGGCGTCCAGGGTGATCGTCGTGCCGGCGAGCGCCTGGCTCACCGGGCAGCCGGCCTTGGCGGCCTCGGCGAGCTCGACGAACTTGTCGTTGTCGATGCCGGGAACGACGCCGCGGACGCTGAGCTTGATGCCGGTGATGCCCGTGCCGGGCGTGAACTCCACCTCCGCGCTCGTGGTCAGGCTGGTCGCGGGCGTCTCGTTCTGAGCGAGGCCGTTGGAGAACGCCATCGAGAAGCACGCGGAGTGCGCGGCGGCGATCAGCTCCTCGGGACTGGTCTTGCCGTTCGGCTCCTCGGCCCGCGAGGGCCAGGAGACGTCGTAGGTCCCGAGGCCGGACGACTCCAGCGTCACCTTGCCGGCGCCCTCGAAGAGGGTGCCCTCCCAAACGGTGCTGGCGGTACGAGTGGTGGCCATGCGCATCTCCCTTGAGGCGAGGAAAGTCCTGTCCTCCCGATCTTCGCACTCCCCCGCCGGCGCGCAACCGGGCGCTCGGCACAATGGACCCGTGAGCTTCTATGAGGAGATCGGCGGCGCGGACACGATCCGGACGATCGTGCACACGTTCTACGAAGGCGTGGCCACCGACCCGCTGCTGCGGCCGATGTATCCCGAGGAGGACCTCGGCCCGGCCGAGGAGCGGTTCTTCCTGTTCCTGTGTCAGTACTGGGGCGGGCCGACGACCTACTCCGAGCGGCGCGGCCACCCGCGGCTGCGGATGCGGCACGCGCCCTTCGCCGTCACCCCCGAGGCGCGCGACGCCTGGCTCACCCACTTCCGGACCGGGCTCGACGCCGCCAAGCTGACGCCCGAGCAGGACGCGCAGTTCTGGGCGTACGTCACCCACGCCGCGAACTTCATGATCAACACGCCCGGCTGACCGTCCAGAGCTCTTCGGAAGATCACGGCGATCTGGTGTAACGCCCGGCGCCGGCCGTGACAGGGAGAGGATGCACTGTCCCTGACGTGGAGGAGATCCACCATGCGAAGCATCAAGGTCGCGCTCGCGACGGCTGTCGTCGTCGGCGCCACCATCTCGGGTGCCTACGCCGCCGGCGTGGTCAACAAGAACGGCCACGAGGTCGACGCGCACGCGTCGCACGGCCAGTCCGTCGCCGCGGCCGCCCGTGCGAAGCACCTCGACGCCGAGGCCGACGCCTCGACCACGGACCCGGCGACCAGCCCCGCCGAGGCGAGCGGGACCGACGAGGCCAGCGAAGCCCCGGAGGCCAGCGAGGCCACCGAGCCGACCACCCCCGCGGAGCCGTCCGCGCCGGCCACACCGGCGGACGAGGGCAAGCACCTCGGCCAGGTCACCCCGCACACGCCCCTGGGGCACGCCTGGGGCAAGAGCCACGGCAAGGGCCAGCCGGTGAAGCCCGCCAAGCCGACCAAGGACGAGAAGGCGGCGGCGCGCGATGCGAAGAAGGCGGCCCACAAGGCCGAGCAGGCCGCGAAGCACCCGGCCAAGCCGAGCAAGCCGGCCAAGCCGAGCACCACGGACTGACCCCCGCCGGAGAGCACGCACCGGATGAGCACCGACCCGCTGGAGCGGCTCCGCGTCGACGTACCGACGCTGGAGCCGGATCCGGTGCTGCTCTCCCGCCTGGCGGCGGCCAGTGCGGCGGCATCCGCGTCGACCCGACCGGTCCACGGGCCGGGTACGACGCTCCCCCGGATGCTGCTGGCTGCCGCCAGTGTGGCCGCGGTCGCGGTGACGGCCTGGGGTGTCTCACACCTGCCTGGCGGAGGATCCCCACCCACGCCGGTCCAGAGCCCCGGACGGGCCCCTCACTCCCCGTCCTCGTCACCCGATCGTGACGGAGGCACCGTCCCTGGTGCCTCCACCGGTCCGGACGATGACGTCCCCACGTCACCGGCGTCCGGCCCCCTGCCCGGGATCGACCCCGGCACCGCCGGAGGCTCCGACCCGGGCGGCTCCGGTGCCGCCCCGCCGAGCACCGGAGCCCCCGGACCGACCGTGTCCACCGGCCCGGGTGGCGACACTTCGGGCACGGGACACGGCCGGTCCGGGTCCGACCAAGGCCGACACCTCGGCCAGCAGAAGAACGCCGGCAAGGGGCATCCGACCAAGCCCACGAAGCCGACGAAGACGCACACGAGCACGCAGTCGAACACCGCAGGCGCTCACACGCCGCGCGCGGTCACCGGCCCGGAGAAGAGCCCGAAGACCACCCCGTGAGTCGCGACGACGACGTCATCGCCGCGGCCAAGGACGGCGACCCCGACGCCTGGCGGGAGCTCTACCGAGCTCACGCCGGGCGTCTGCTGGTGTGGCTCGAGCATCGCTCCCCCGCGGACGCCATGACGCAGGCGGAGGATCTCGCCGCGGACGCCTGGCTCACGGCTGCGGGCAAGCTGGCGGACTTCCACGGGAGCTCGGACGAGTTCGCGGGATGGCTCTTCGGGATCGCCCGCAAGCTGGCCGCCAACGCCCGGCGGAGCAGCGGCCGGCGGCGTACGTCCCCGTCGGAGACGATCGCGTACGACGCCGACGTGCCCGTCGCCGGGCCGGAGGTCCGCGTCGCCGGCGACGACTGGGTGCGGTCCGCCCTGCATCCGCTCTCACCCAGGGAGCGGGATGTCGTCGTCTGCACCGAGGTGGTGGGGCTCGACGTCGCGACCGCCGCCGAGGCGCTCGGCATGTCGCACGTCGCCGTCCGCGTCGCCCGGCATCGCGCCCTCAAGCGGCTGCGGGGATCGCCGGGCCTGGTCTAGCCGCCGTCAGACGAGGGAGGCGTAGAGCTCCCGCAGCTGTGGGCTGGGCTCGGTCGAGCGACCGGTCGTGGTGTCGAAGAAGACGAGGACGAATCGGCCACGTGCCAGCAGCCGGTCGGGCGCGCCGGGGTCGCGGATCTCGCCCTCGAGGATCACCGAGCGACGACCGACGTGGCTCACCCAGGTCCACAGGTCGTAGGGCTCCGAGCGGAAGAGCATCGGGCGCTTGTACTCGATGTCCTGCTGGGCGACGACCACCGACTGGCGCTCGACCCCCGGCGCCTGCTCGAGCAGGCGCGTCATGACCGCGACGCGACCCTCCTGGAAGTACTCGAAATACTTCACGTTGTTGACGTGCCCGTAGATGTCGACATCGGAGAATCGGACCCGGACCGGGTAGTGACCCAGCTCGTGGTGCACGGGCTCGCCGTACGGCGTCGGCTCGACCTCGACAGGCTCGAGATAGGCCTCGAGCCCGGCCCGCTCCTCCGGCGTGAAGCGACGCGGACGCTCCTCCGCGAAGACGTACGGCGTCAGGACGGTGCTCGCCCGCAGGTAGACGGTCCGCTCCCCGTCGCGCTCGCGGTAGACCTCGTAGGCGAGGGTCGCAGTCGCGGCGCGGACCTCGGTCACCCAGCACTCGATGAACACCGGACGGGTGTCGAAGAGCAGCGGCTCGACGTACGTGAGCTGGTTGCTGACCACGAGGAGCGCCTCGGCGAGCGCGCCCGTCGCCGGCCCGCGCGCGTGGACCCGCAGCATGTCGACGCGCGCCTCCTGGAGGTAGTCGGCGTAGACGACGTTGTTGACGTGACCGAGCAGGTCGAGGTCGGCCCACCGCATCGGGCACTCGTAGACGTGACGCACGCGCCGATCCTCCCAGACGGGGACCGGGGGCACGACAGGAGTGTCCAGACGCTCGCCTCAGGGCGCACGACAGGCGAGTATGGTGACGGACATCGTCGTTCCCTACTCGTCAGTAACTGGAGTGTTCCATGCCTGAGGCAGTCATCGTCTCCGCCGCGCGTACGCCGATCGGCCGCGCCAACAAGGGATCTCTCAAGGACTTCCGCCCCGACGACCTCGCCGCCTTCATCACGAAGACCGCGGTCGAGAAGGTCCCTGGTCTCGAGCCGTCGATGATCGACGACCTGATCCTCGGCTGCGGTCTGCCGGGTGGGGAGGCGGGCAACAACATGGGCCGCGTGGTGTCGGTCCTCAACGGCTGGGACACGGTCCCGGGCGCCACCATCACGCGCTATTGCTCCTCCTCGGTGCAGACCACGCGGATGGCGTTCCACGCGATCAAGGCCGGCGAGGGCGACGTCTTCGTCTCGGCCGGCGTCGAGACGGTGTCCCGCTTCGCCAAGGGCACCTCCGACCACATCCCCGACACGGTCAACCACCTCTTCGATGACGCCCAGTCGCGGACCGCGAAGACCGCCGAGACCAACGAGCCGTGGCACGACCCACGCGAGGACGGCCTGCTGCCCGACGTCTACATCGCCATGGGTCAGACCGCCGAGAACGTCGCCCACCTGCGTGGCGTGTCGCGCCAGGAGATGGACGAGTTCGCCGTCCGCAGCCAGAACCTCGCCGAGAAGGCCATCAACGACGGCTTCTGGGCCCGCGAGATCACCCCGGTCGCGCTCGCTGACGGCACCGTGGTGTCGGCCGACGACGGTCCCCGGGCCGGCGTGACGTACGACGCCATCTCCCAGCTCAAGCCCGTCTTCCGCGAGAACGGCACCGTCACCGCCGGCAACTGCTGCCCGCTCAACGACGGCGCCGCGGCGGTCGTGATCATGTCCGACACCAAGGCCGCCGAGCTCGGCGCGAAGCCGCTCGCCCGGATCGTCGCCACCGGCGTCTCCGGTCTCTCCCCGGAGATCATGGGTCTGGGCCCCGTGGAGGCGACGAAGAAGGCGCTGGCCAGCGCCGGCATGTCGATCGGGGACATCGACCTCGTCGAGATCAACGAGGCGTTCGCCGCGCAGGTCATCCCGTCCTATCAGGAGCTCGGCATCGACCTGGACCGGCTCAACGTCAACGGCGGCGCCATCGCCGTCGGCCACCCCTTCGGCATGACCGGCGCCCGCCTGCAGAACACCATGCTCAACAGCCTCGAGTGGCACGATGCGACCACCGGCCTCATCACCATGTGCGTCGGCGGCGGCCAGGGCATGGCGCTCATCCTCGAGCGCCTCTGACCCTGCGCCACGCGGCGTCCGGGCCCGAAGCCTGACCGCCGACCGCGACCCTCGCGGCCCCCGCCTCCCGGAGGCGGGGGCCGCTTCCGGCTCTGCGCGTCCTATCCTGTTCCGCGTGGCGGACGGGACGAGATGGCTGGATGCGGGCGAACAACGGTCGTGGCGCGCCCTGGTCATGGGCATGACCTTGCTCAACGACCGACTCGACTCCGACCTGCGCGCCGAGTTCGACATCTCGCTGGCGGAGTACGAGATCCTCGTCCGGCTCTCGGAGAACAACGGCGCGATGCGCATGGCCCAGCTCGCCGACGCCATGGCCCACTCGCGGTCCCGCGTCACCCACACCATCACCCGGATGGAGAAGGCCGGACTCGTCGAGCGTCGCACCTCGATCGAGGACGGTCGCGGCGTCGTCGCGACCCTCACCGACGCGGGCATGGACCTGCTCGTGCGCGCCGCGCCGAGTCACGTCTCCGCCGTACGCCGGCATCTCGTCGACCTCGCCAGCACTGAGGACTTCGCCGCCCTCGGGCGCGTCATGGACGCCGTCTCCGACCACCTGGTCGGAGACCGGCCGTCCATCGAGATGCGCGACGCCTGATTCCCCGGCGCGTTTCGCCACGGGCCGTCGATCGCCCGGCGGCAACGTGTCACGGTGACCGTTGAGGTCACCGGTGATAGCCCGGAAATGTCACCGACCGTCCGAGGTGTCACGGTGACACGTCGGACGGTCGGGTCGGCGCGCTCAGCCGGGCAGACGCGGGCCGTCCTCAGTCGCGGGTGAGGCGGCGGTGGGTGACGCGGTGGGGGCGCGCGGCCTCGACACCGAGGCGCTCGATCTTGTTCTCCTCGTAGGAGGCGAAGTTGCCCTCGAACCAGAACCAGTTGCCGGGCTCCTCGTCGGTGCCCTCCCACGCGAGGATGTGGGTCGCGATCCGGTCGAGGAACCACCGGTCGTGGGACGTGACCACGGCGCAGCCCGGGAAGTCGAGGAGCGCGTCCTCGAGGCTGGACAGGGTCTCGACGTCGAGGTCGTTGGTCGGCTCGTCGAGGAGCAGCAGGTTGCCGCCCATCTTCAGCGTGAGCGCGAGGTTGAGCCGGTTGCGCTCACCGCCGGAGAGCACGCCGGCCTTCTTCTGCTGGTCCGGGCCCTTGAACCCGAAGCTTGCGACGTAGGCACGGCTGTTCATCTCGAAGTTGGCGACCTTGATGAAGTCGAGCCCGTCAGAGACGACCTCCCAGACGTTCTTGTTCGGGTCGATGCCGCCGCGGCTCTGGTCGACGTAGGAGATCTTCACCGTCTGACCCACCGTGAGCGAGCCCGCGTCGGGCTCCTCGTTGCCGGTGATCATCCGGAAGAGCGTCGTCTTGCCGACGCCGTTGGGGCCGACGACACCGACGATGCCCGCGCGCGGCAGGGTGAATGAGATGTCGTCCCACAACGTGCGGTCCTCGAAGCCCTTGGTGAGCTTCTTGGCCTCGAGGACGACGTCGCCCAGGCGCGGGCCGGCCGGGATGTTGATCTCGGCGGTGTCGATCTTGCGGCTGCGCTCGGCCTCGGCCGCCAGCTCTTCGTAGCGCGCGAGGCGGGACTTGCTCTTCGTCTGTCGGGCCTTGGCGTTGGAGCGGACCCACTCAAGCTCCTTCTCCAGCATCTTGGCCCGCTTGGCGTCCTTCTGCCCCTCGATCTTGAGGCGCTCCTTCTTCGTCTCCAGGTAGGTGGAGTAGTTGCCTTCGTAGGGGTGGGTCTTGCCCCGGTCCAGCTCCAGGATCCACTCGGCGACGTTGTCGAGGAAGTAGCGGTCGTGGGTGATCGCCAGGACGGCGCCCGGGTAGGACTTCAGATGGCCCTCCAGCCACTGGACCGACTCGGCGTCGAGGTGGTTGGTCGGCTCGTCGAGGAGCAGCAGGTCGGGCTGCTGGAGCAGCAGCTTGCAGAGCGCGACGCGGCGACGCTCACCACCGGAGAGGTTGTCGACGATCGCGTCCGGCGGCGGGCAGCGCAGCGCGTCCATCGCCTGGTCGAGACGGGAGTCGAGGTCCCAGGCGTTGGCATGGTCGAGGTCGGTCTGCAGGTCGCCCATCTCGGCGAGCAGGGTGTCGAAGTCGGCGTCGGGGTCGGCCATCTGCTCGGAGATCTCGTTGTAGCGGTCGAGCTTCGAGCTGATCGCCTCCACAGCCTCCTTGATGTTCTCCAGGACGGTCTTGCCCTCCGTCAGCGGCGGCTCCTGCTGGAGCATCCCGACCGTGGCCTCGGGGTCGAGGATGGCGTCACCGTTGTTGGCGTGGTCGAGACCCGCCATGATCCGCAGCAGCGACGACTTGCCCGTGCCGTTGGGGCCGACGACGCCGATCTTGGCGCCGTGGAGGAACGACAGGGTGACGTTGTCGAGAACGACCTTGTCACCGTGGGCCTTGCGCACGTTGCGCAGCGTGAAGATGTAGTCCGCCATGGCACCCAAGCCTAGGGTGCGGGCCCGCCCGGGGCACATCCGACCGGCGTCGTACGACGGCAGGCCGGCGCCCCGGGTCGGCCCGGCGCTCATGCGGCGGACGCGGGGGCGCCCTCCTCGGCCTCGGAGCGCTCCGGAGCGGGGCCGACGGGCGCCTCGAAGCCGGGCGGCTCGTCGAGCGGCAGGCCGCCCCAGTCGGCCTGGGCCTGCGCCAGCGCGGCCTCCCGGTCGTCTCCGGCCTCGACGGCGTCGCGCGCCGCCTCGCGACCGAACCCACGGCCCGGCAGCTCGACCGCCCCGCGCCGGTCGTTCTTGATCAGATGCGTGAGGCCGCGGTTGAGGTCGTGGCCGACGACGCTGGCCTCGACCTCGAACGTGTTGACCTCGAGCCCGTCCTTGTTGGTGTAGGACCGCGCGCTCAGCCGACCGTGGACGACGACCGCGTCGCCCTTGCGGAGCGAACGGGCGACGTTCTCGCCGAGCACGCGCCAGGCGTTCACGGTGAACCACTGCGTGGGGGCGTCCGCCCACGCGCCGGTCGTGCGGTTGAGCCGGCGCGGCGTGCACGCGACCCGGAAGTTGGCGACCGGATGGCCGCCGGCGATGCGCAGGACCGGCTCGGCGCCGACGAAGCCCTGCAGCGTGATCATGGACTCGGTCATGAGGATCTCCTCGTGGGTGTTCTCGCCCGCGGTCGCGGGCACACCACGAGACTCCGCGCCGGCACCGACGAACCCGGCTGCCTCATCCCTCGCCTGTGGAACACGGACGCATGAGCCGTGCCTGTGGACACCAGGTGGCCCGACTCCCAGGGATGGAGCCGCTCGGGCGGACCACTGACTCCGGAGAACGACGTCAGCCCGCGACGACCTGCTCGACCCCGGTCGGCCCGGGCACGACCGGCAACCCGGCCGCCTTCCAGCCGAGCACGCCGTCCTCGAGGTCAGAGGCCGGCACGCCGAGCGAGACGAGCGACGCCGTCGCGAGGGACGAGGCATACCCCTCGCGGCAGGCGACCACCCACTCCTGCCCCTCCTGGGCTTGCGGCAGACGCGCGTCGGAGGACGGGTGGAGCCGCCACTCGAGGTGGTTGCGCTCGACGATCACCGAGCCCGCGATCTCGCCGTCGGCGCGGCGCTGCCACTCCGGCCGGATGTCGACGATCAACGCACCGCGGGCGACCGCCTCCGCCGCGGCGCGGGCGCTCAGCCGGGTGATGCCCGAGCGCGCAGCCTGGAGCAGGTCGTCCACGTCGGCGTACGTCATGGGCTACTTCAGCGCCTTGGCAAGGCCCTGCTTGAGCGTGTTGTGCGCAGCGAGCTCCTGCTCGATCGGCGCGACGACGAGCTCGCGCGAGACGGCGCCGACGGCCTCCCGGAGCCGGTGGTCGGCCGAGGCCGCCCGGGCGCGCGCCGTCCCTGCGACGAGCACCCGGCAGACGAGGGCCAGAAGGATGCCGAGCACGACGGCTCCGAGGAGGAGCGCGAGCGGCAGCGCGATGCCGGCGACCTTCGGGGTCGAGTCGTCACCGAGCGTCCCCGACACGGCGAGCAGCACCGTCCAGACGAGACCGACGGCGGCCGCGCCGATGAGCACCCACTGCAGGACGCGGACCAGCGAGACCCAGGCCGGGAGCCGCTTCACCCCGAGGTCGACCTCTCCCACCGCGGCGTCGAGACGGTCGGAGAGATCGTCCATCCTCGACACCGACGCGCGCCGGATGGCGTCGCGCCACGGCTCGCCGAGACCGTCGCCGGCCTCCTCGGCGAGCGTGCGGACCTCGGTGTCGACCCGGGCGCGCTCGACCGCGGTCGGCGCCGGCAGGGACGTCCTCGCCCGGCCGGCCAGCTCCTTGCCCTCGGCGCCGAGGTCGAGGTGGAGCCGCTTGAGCGGGTCGGGACGGAGCCCAAGGACCCAGGAGACCAGCGGCCAGCCGGTGGCGCGGGCGGCCCGGGTGCGGGTCGAGCGCTCGACCGCGTCGACGACCGTCGGCACACCCGCCGCCTCGGCGAACGCGTCGTCGAGCGCCTCCACGCGGGCCTTGGACAGCGACCTGGGCTTGCCCTCCCCCGACGCCTCGCCGAGCTGCGTCGCCGCCGCCCGGATGTCGGCCTCGAGCCGGGACTTGTTGGCCTTCTTCTGGGAGACCCGCTTGGCGATCTCCTGCTTGAGTTCCGGGATCCCCCAGCCCAGTTTGGCGGAGACCGGGATGACCGGGACCTTCTGCAGACCGTCGTTGTCGAGCAGACGGCGTACGTCGGCGAGCATCGACTCGCGTCGGTCCTCCGGGACGCGGTCGATGTGGTTGAGGACGACGACCATGATCTCGTCGTGGGTCCGCAACGGCTCGAGGTAGCGGTCGTGGATGGCCGCGTCGGCGTACTTCTGCGGGTCGAGGACCCAGATCAGCATGTCGGCCAGGCTGACGAGCCGGTCCACCTCGAGGTGGTGGGAGACCTCGGTCGAGTCGTGGTCGGGCAGGTCCAGGAGGACCACGCCCTCCAGCTCCTGGCCCTCCCGGCGGGTGTCGAGCATGGAGTCGCGCGTCGTCTGGTGGCGGTCGGGGATGCCGAGCCACGCCAGCAGCTCCTGGGCGCCGTCGGCGCCCCAGACGCAGGCGGTCGCCCATGACGTCGTGGGACGGCGCACGCCGACCGCCGAGAGCTCCAGCCCGGTCAGCGCGTTGAACGTGGAGGACTTCCCCGAGCCCGTGGCGCCCGCGATCCCGACGACCGTGTGCTCCGACGACAGCTTGAGGCGCCCGGCCGCTCGCTCGACGGTCCCCCGGGCGCGCTCGACGACCTCGTCGTCGAGGCGGCCGGTCGCGGCGTCCGTCGCCGCGGAGAGCCCGTCAAGACGGTCACCGATGTCGGCGCCCCTGGTGACCAGGCTCTTCGCTCCCTCGAGCAACCCGCTCATGCTCTCCCTCTGCGTCGGTCCCGTGATCGGGGTCGGTCCGGTGTGATGTGTGTGGCCAAGACTAGGGTGTCTCGTCCTCGGGCCCGAGAGTCACGCTGCGCTGGACGCCGAAGCGGGCGTCGTCGACGCGGCGCGCGGCCTGGCGCAGCCGGTCGGGTGCGCCGACGTCGATGTCGAGCGCGTCGATCAGCGACGTATAACGCGACCGCTCGTCCTCGATCAGCGCCGTGACACGCGCCTCGAGCGCCTGGCGCGCCCGCGCGGCGAGCGACCGGACGGCCTGGTCGCCGAAGACCGCCTCGAGGAGCTTCTGCCCCAGCGCGGCCGTGCCGCCGGCGATGCCGACCTCGGCGCCGGTGAGCCCGGCGGTGTTGGCGAAGACGACCACCATGAGCGCGACACCGAGCCCGTTCACGCCATACGCCAGGAACTTCGCGGTCGTCCGCTTCTCCTGGCCCTCCTGGCGCACCATGTCGAGCACGTCCTGCTGCCAGTCGCGGACAGAGCGCTCGGCCCTCGGCCGCAGCGCCCGGGAGGCGCGTCCGAGGTCGGCGGGCCCCTCCGCGAGCAGCCCGCGGCCGGCCTCCGTCATCTGCCAGGCCGCCTCGGCACGCTCGGCGGCGGCCTCCGCCTGCTCGAGGATGAGGAGCTCCAGACCGCCCTGGACGGCCGTGGTGACGCGGTCGGCCTGCTGCGGCTTGCCCTTGATGGCGCCGACGACCCGGTCGCGCAGCTTGCCGACGCGGTTCTCCAGCGACTTCAGCAACTCGCCCGTGCCGACGAACTCCTGCCAGCGGGCCAGCACCTCGCCGCGCAGCAGCGTGCCGTCCTCGGTGGCCTTCATGATGCCCTGAAGCGCCTCGTCGTAGGCCAGGTCGGCGTCGGACCGCAGGCGTACGGCGGCCTCGGCCTGCGCCGTGGCACCGTCGGCCACCGCGTGGACGTCGAACGTCAGCGCGCGTACGGCGCCGTCGAGCGTCTGTGTCACGACCGCGTGACGGGCCGACGCGTCGTCGGCGAGCATGTCGAGCCAGCTGCGCACCTCGGCCACGTTGTCCGCGGGGAGCAGGCCGTCGTCGCTCACCGTGCCCTCGTGGACGATGAAGAGCGGGCTGTCCTTGAGGCCGCGCGAGGCCAGCATCCGCGCCAGGTGGGTCGCCACGGTCTGCACCGCGTCGGCGGGCGTCCGGTCGAGGACGACCGCCACCGCCGTCGAGCGCTCGGCGGCGAGCCGGAGGAACTCCCACGGCACCTGGTCGGCGTAGCGCGCGGCCGAGGTGACGAAGATCCACAGGTCGGCGGCGGCCAGCAGCTCCGCGGCGAGCAGACGGTTCTGCTCCTCGACCGAGTCGACGTCGGGCGCGTCGAGGATCGCGAGGCCGGGCTTGATCAGGTCGGAGGCGACCAGCTGGAGGGCGCCGGGGTCGTTGGTGGCGTGCTCGACCCGCTCCAGCTCGGGCAGCAGCCGATCCTGGCCGAACCAGGTCCCGTCGTCAGGGTGGTGGACGAGCACGGGCGACCGCGTCGTCGGCCGCAGGATGCCGGGTGCGGTCACGCGCGTGCCGACCAGCGAGTTGACCAGCGTCGACTTCCCGGCGCCCGTCGAGCCGCCGACGACCGCCAGCAGGGGCGCGTCGATCGTCATCATCCGCGGGATGACGTAGTCCTCGAGCTGGTCGATCATCCCGCCGCGGGCACGCCGCAGCTGCGTCGTATCGGCCAGGTCGAGCGGCAGGGTCACGTCCTGGAGCGCCCGATGGAGGCGCACGAGCGCCGTGACCATGCGGTTGCTGTCGCCCTCGGCCTGAGGGTCGGGGGATGTCATCTGGTCGTTACCACCTGTCCGGGGAAGGCGATTCTCGGACGCACGGCTCCGATTCTCGCGACGTACTCCTTGCCACGCGAGGCGAAGTCGGGCGGGGCCGTGCCGCGAAGGTATCGGGAATGGAGGAAGCCGAGCTCGATCGCCGCCTGCTGGTACTCCTTCATCGCGGCCTCACCGGCCGGGCCGCCGTACTGCCGGGCGAACTGCCTGGCCATCCGGCGCGCAGCGAGGTCGACCACCCACGGCACGTCGAGGTAGGGGATCAGGCCGCGGTCGGCGGCGTCCCCCAGCGAGGCGGCGAGCATGGTGCGCTCGGAGCGGCGCGCCCAGATCGCCAGGACCACCAGTCCGGCGAACGCGGGCAGCATCACGACGACGTAGGTGAGCAGGAACCCGCCCACCCCGAAGACCGTCGAGCCGTTCCAGCACATGTGGAGCAGGCCGGCACACAGATAGCCGACGAGCGGCGCCAGCACGCGTACGACGCCGGAGCGGCTGCCGACGGCGATGCCGACGCCGATCCCGGTGAACGCCGTGAAGAACGGGTGCGCGAACGGGCTGAAGAGACACCGCATGATGAAGGTCCCGGTGAGCACCGCCGTGCTGTCGAGGGCGCTGCCGTCGGGCGTGATCGCGTCGGTGCCGTTGTAGGCCGCAGCGAGGTAGAAGATGTTCTCGGTGAAGGCGAAGCCGATCCCGACCATGCCGGCGTAGACGATCCCGTCGAGCACGCCGTCAAGCTCGTGGCGGCGCCAGAGCAGCAGCATCACCAGGAAGACGCCCTTGCAGGCCTCCTCGGTGAACGGGGCCAGGACGGCGAGCTGGGCGCGGTCGCTCCACCCGGTCACCCAGCCGCCGACGCCCTCGACCAGGACGGCGACGGCGCACGCGACACAGGCACCCCAGGCCAGTCCCAGCCCGAGCAGGACCCTCGGCTCGGGCTCGTAGCGGTCCAGCCAGAGGTAGCAGAGCACGAGCGGCACGACCGGGATCGAGGCCAGCAGGATGCCCAGCACCGGCGCGACCGGCGAGCTGGGGGCGCCGTCGGCGCTCGCCGTACCGGAGAGGACGACGAGGGCCAGGACGGGCACGGCCGCGAGACCGACCAGCACGCTCACCACGATGGTGAACGTGCGCCCGTCTCGTCGAGCATCCCGCCGAGCCACCCCCATGGCCGCAGCCTATCGGTCAGTGGCCCTCTCTCCCGCGTGAGGCGCGCGCCTCCCCGGCGTACGCTTGCCGCATGAGCGCCGAGGACCGCCACGCCCCTGCCGAGACCGTGCCCCCGGAGAGCGTCACGTCGGAGGAGCCCGCCGGCGAGTCGCTGAGGCCGAGCCCCCAGACCGAGAGCCACGACCCCTCGGTCCCGCAGGCCTGGTCGGCGTTCATGCGCCGGGGCTGGGGCGACCGTGAGCTCGACCTCCCGGCGCACCCGATCACGCCGTACGCCGCCGCTCGGCGCGCGCGCCTGGCCGAGGCCTTCCCCGGCGAGCGGCTCGTGATCCCCGCCGGCGGCTACAAGGTCCGTGCCAACGACACCGACTACCGCTTCCGGCCCGACACGGCGCACACCTTCTTCACCGGCAACCAGACCTCCGATGCCGTCCTCGTCGTCGAGGACGGCGAGGCCGTGCTCTACGCGCGCCCGCGCTCGTCCCGGGAGACCGACGAGTTCTTCCGCGACCGGATGTACGGCGAACTCTGGGCCGGCCGCCGCCCCTCGGCCAAGGAGATCAGCGACTCCCTCGGCCTCGAGGTGCGTCACGTCGACGCGCTCGAGGGCGCCCTCAAGGGAGGCCCCAAGACCCGCGTGCTGCGCGGCCGGTCGGCCCACGTCGACGCCCTCGTGCCCGGTGACGAGACCCGCGACGAGGACCTCGCTCGTGTCGTCGCCGAGATGCGTCTGGTCAAGGACGAGTGGGAGATCGGCGAACTCCAGGAGGCCTGTGACATCACCGCCCTCGGCTTCGAGGACTGTGTGAAGGACTGGGCCGACGCCGTGAAGTACGGCGAGCGCTGGATCGAGGGCACCTTCTTCCGGCGCGCCCGGGCGATGGGCAACGACCTCGGCTACGACTCCATCGTCGGCGGCGGCAAGCACGCCACGACGCTGCACTGGATCGACAACACCGGGCCGATCGTGCCCGGCGAGATGGTCCTGCTCGACATGGGCGTGGAGGGCCACAACCTCTACACCGCCGATGTCACCCGCACGCTCCCGATCGACGGCAGCTACACGCCGCTCCAGCGCGACCTCTACGAGCTCGTCCTGAAGGCACAGGAGGCCGGCATCGCCGCGGTGAGGCCGGGCGCCGCCTTCCGAGCCGCCCACCATGCGGCGATCGAGGTCCTCGCCCACGGTCTCGGCGACCTCGGGCTGCTACCGGTCTCGGTCGAGGAGGCGCTCGACGAGGACAGCAAGGTCTACTCCCGCTGGACGCTCCACGGCGTGAGCCACATGCTCGGCATGGACGTGCACGACTGCGCCGCGGCCTCCCCCGAGGCGTACGTCGACGGCACCCTCGCCGAGGGAATGTGCCTCACCGTCGAGCCCGGGCTCTACTTCCAGGAGGACGACCTGCTCGTCCCCGAGGAGCTCCGCGGGATCGGCATCCGCATCGAGGACGACATCCTCGTCACCGCCGACGGCAGCCGGAACCTCTCCGCCGCCCTCCCCCGCGCGGTTGCGGACGTCGAGGCCTGGATGGGCCAGCACCTCTGACCTGACGCAGCGCGGCGCGCCCTACGCTGCCCACATGCACGAGCTGATCTTGTGGTGCGGGTTCGTCGGGGCGTGGCTGCTGGTCGCGGGACCGGTCTACCAGGCCGTGCTCGAGCTCCGCGAGGAGGACGTCGAGCGCGACCGGATCGCCGCGGCCGCCCACGAGGTCGATCCCGTTCCTCGGCTCTCGCCGTGGTGGTGGCTGCTGCCGCCGGCGGCCTACCTGGTGAACAGGCGGCGCCAGGACCGCTTCCGGCGTGCCGTGGTCGACCGGCTCTCGGACGAGGACCTGGAGGCGTTCCTGAGCTTCGTCAACAAGGCCCAGGGCTGGTTGCTCGTCGGTCTCGGCGGCTTCCTCATCGCAGCGAAGGAGACGTGGGAGCTCGTCGAGGGCAACGAATGGGCCACCTGGATCTTCTGGGTGCTCCTCGTCGCCGGGGCCGGCGTCGCCGTGGGTCACGCAGCCGTACGGTCGGCGCGCGAGCGCGTGATCCTCCAGGCGCGCCGCCCGCGCTCCTGAGCGACCTACGGCGCCGGGCGGGACGGCGGTCCAGGCGGTGGCGCTCCCGGCGGAGGGCCGACAGGCCCCGGCCGCCGAGGTGGCGCGTGCGGCGGTGGCGCGTACGACGGTGGCCGCGCCCCGGGTGGTGGCGGCGGCTGCCGGCTGCCCGAGGGCAGGTAGGACGCCCTCGGCGAGGCCGCGGCGGCCTGCTGCGGCAGCCGGCGCCCGATCGCCGCGGTCGACGCCCGCAGCGTCGGGCGGTCGAGCGCCCCTGCCGCGAGCGCGACGACGAGCGCTGCCACGAGCGCGTAGGCGCCGAGCAGGAACGTGGCGCCGGCGCCGGAGGCACCGACCGTCGGGCTGAGCGAGATCCCCAACGGGCCGTCGATGCGGGTGTGGACGTTGGCCAGACGGACCGCGAAGGGCACCGCGAGGAGGAGCGAGACCAGCCAGAGCGTGAGGCCGCGGAGCGCGGCCGGGCCGGTCCGGTCGCTCCGGGAACGGAACCCGGCCGCGCGGACCACGATGACGGCGGCGAGCGCCAGGCAGAGCGGCGTGAGCACCACCGCGACCCACAGTCCCGGCTCGTGGAACGTGCCGGTGAACCAGGTCAGTCGGCCACCCAGCGGGATCTCCCCGACATCGCCACCGAGCGAGCTGGAGATCCCCTGGATGAGGTCGAGGAACTGCTCGAGCCCGAAGACGCCGACCTTCCCGCCGGCGCCGAGGGTCAGGGTCCACAGCCCGATGTTGGCGGCGTAGGCGATGGCGCTGACGACGATGAGGCGCCACTGCTCGCCGGTGAGCGTCGTGGTGTAGCCGGAGGTGCCGGAACCGAACAGCAACACGGCCAGCGCCGCGACGACCCCGGCCACGGGCAGCAGGAGAAGCATCGCGACGAGTCCGAGCAGCGGCGCCCTGACCCAGTCGTGGACCACGCGGGTCGCGCCCGCGCGGAGCCAGTCACGGCGCATCAGCACGGTCAGGCCGAGCACCATGAGGACGATGATGAGCGTGAGGAAGAACGCGCCCGCCGGACTGGCGCCGACCCGCGTCTGGTCGGAACGGGTCGTGAAGACGAGCGCGGCGACCATCATCGCCAGCGCCGACATGAGCGCGGCCCGGCCCGCAGCGACGACCGCGTCGCTCGCGCACGCATAGGCGGCCGTCACACGGCGGAACACCATCACCGTCAGCCCGAGGGACAGCAGCGTGATCGTGAGCGGGAAGGCACCGACGTCGGCCCCGACGCCGCGGACGCTGCCACGGACGTCGGCACCGAACGCACCCGTCATCAGGCCGGCCATGACGGTGAGGGTGTCGCGCACACCCATGCCGCTCTGGCGGCCGACCAGCGCCAGGAGGAGCGAGAACAGCAAGGACGTGAGCACGGTGGTGGTCGCGACGACCGCGGAGCCACCCCAGTGGCCGAGGAGGATCCTCGCCGCCCAGGGCGGCAACCCACCGGACCTCGCGGCGCACGCCGGGGGTGGTGGCCCGGCCGGAGGAGCGCCCGGAGGTCCGCTCCGCGGCGCCGTGGTGGCCGACGGCCGGCCACAGCGCGGGCAGAACGCGTCACCGGACCGCAACGCTTGGCCACAGGCCACGCAGTGGGTCACCTCGCTCCTCCCTTCGCCGCCGAGCCGGCCGCGTCGGATCGGCTGTCGCCCTGTTCTAACATCGAGAACCGACATCGGCTGACCGCCGCCCCGTATCCCCGGTCGAGGAGGGCAAACCCATGCCGCGCCCGATGCGACTGCGTACGGTCGCCGCGGTGGCTCTCGCCGTCTCGGGTGCGCTGCTCGCCGGCTGCGGCGGTGCGCCCGGACCGAACGCTCCCTCCGCGACCACCCGCTCATCCGCGCCGACACCGACGCGAACAACCCCTTCGGCGACGGGAGCCGTGTCGTCACCTCCGTCGCCGCCCCGACCGCTCGCCGGTGTGACGGTCGGCATCGACCCGGGCCACAACGGCCGCAACCACACCGACCCGGCCTTCCTCGCCCGCCAGGTCTGGAACGGCCGGGAGCAGGAGGACTGCAACACGACCGGCACAGCGACGGACGACGGCTACCCGGAGTCGCGGTTCAACTTCGCGGTCGCGCGCTTCCTCGCCACCGAGCTGCGCCGCCACGGTGCACGGGTCGTGATGACGCGCTCGAACGACGACGGGCTCGGCCCCTGCGTGGACCGGCGCGCGCGGATCATCAACCGTGCTCACGCCGACGTGGCCATCGACATCCACGCCGACGGCGGCCCGGCCTCCGGACGCGGCTTCGCCATCCTGCAGCCGGTCCCGTCCGGCGTCAACGACGCCGTCATCGGGCCGTCACGCCGCTACGCGCGGCTGCTCCGGGACTCGTTCGTGCGGTCGGGCATGCCCGTCTCGACGTACCTCGGCGACAACGGGCTCACCACCCGCGATGACCTCGCCGGTCTCAACCTCACCACGGTGCCGCAACTGCTGATCGAGTGCGGCAACATGCGCAACGCCGAGGACGCCGCGCTGCTCACCTCCGCGGCCTTCCAGCGCCGGGCGGCGCACCGGATCGCGGTGGCGATGACGGAGTTCCTCGGCAAGCAGTAGCCGTACGTCGTCGGCCGGGAACCGGGCTCAGAGCTGCTTCCAGCCCACCGTCGGCAGGCCGTACTTTCGCGCGATCGGGTTCCACGCCGCCGCTGCGGCCCGCTTGGGCACGTGACTCTCGACGCTGAACTGGGTCGCCCGCCGCAGCGCGGCCTTGTCGGCCTTGCAGCCCTTCTTCGTCTTGTGCATCGAACGTCCCCAGTTCGCGAACGCGCGGTCTGCATCCGCCGAGCTCGTCCAGGCCCGCGTGAGCGCCGAGACGAGGCGGTCCGCCCCTGCGAGCGCATCGACGTCGAGTGCCCGGGCCTTCGTCACCAGACGGCTCCGCGAGGACGCGGCGTCGGCGAACGTCTTCACCGCGTGGTCGATGCGTCGGCACGCGTTGAGGTCGGCGACCGCACCCTGGATGTCGGTCTTGTTCCGGATCGAGTCGGACAGCAGGGTGGAGAGCTTCGCCGCGACCTTGGCGTCCGGACCGTCGCTCGGCGACGGGCTCGCCGACGGCGAGGTCGACGGGGCGGTCGAGCCAGCGGCCGGCACGGACACGCGCGTGCTCGCACCGGACTGGCCATCGTGCCTGTTGGCGAGCGAGCCGAGCCCGAACGCGACACCCCCGACGAGCAGCACCAGTACGACGCCGACGATCGCCCAGCCTGCCCGGCCGCTCCGTCGGGGCGGCCGCGGCGGACCCGCGGGCGCGACCTGGGGCGGCATCGACGGCACCGGCGGCACCCGTGGAAGACCGCGGGCCGCCGTGTCGTGCGGAGCCGGCGCCGGGGCGACCTGCTGCGCAGGCGCGACCGGCGGCGTCCACGACGGCGGCGGTCCCGATGGTGGCCCCGACGGTGGCGTCGGCGGTGATCCGGGCGACGCGGCCCCTGGACCGGTCGGGTCGCCCACCGGCGTACCGCAGCTCGTGCAGAACTTCATCCCGTCGACCGACTGGCCACAGGAGGTGCAGAAGCGCTGAGTCACCGGAGCACCCTAACCCGGCCAACCCCAGGGGGTATCCGGCCGACCCCGTTGCCATCAGCGTCGATGAGGACCGCTCGAGTCGGCGCGACGCGGGGTCAGCGCGGACCTGCGGCGAGCGCACTCAGGAATGCTCGCGCGTCGAACAGCTCGTCGCGGACCTCGTCCGGTCCGGGCAGCATCCCTCCTGCCAGCATCCGCCGCGCCGCGACATGGTCCGCCGGCCGGTTCACGGACTCGACCGCCACCAGCCGCCCGTCGTGGAAGCAGAAGACGGAGAACCTGCCCGTCCCCATCTCGCCGCGCACGACGAAGGTGTCGGCGCCCGTCGCGATGCCGGCGATCTGCAGCTTCCACGTGCCCTGCTCGCTCCAGAACCACGGCACGGCGCGGTAGGCCTGCGGACTCCCGGTCAGTCTGGCGGCCACGGCCCGCCCGTGGTCGGTCGCGTTCTGGACCGACTCGAGCCGGATGAGCCCACCATGCTCTCCGGAAGGGAACGCCGCGCAGTCACCGACCGCGGAGACGTGCGGGTCGCTCGTAGTGAGCGTGGCGTCGACAACCACGCCGTTGCTCGTCTCGAGACCGGCGGCACGCGCGAGCTCGTCCTCCGCGGCGACGCCGACGGCCACGAGCACGACGTCGGCCGGAATCACGCGACCGTCATCCGTGCGCACCCCAGCGACCGTCCCGCCCTCGTCCACGACCTCAGCGATGGTTGTCCCGAGCTCGAGAGAAACCCCCGCCGTGCGGTGCGCCTGTGCGAACCAGTCAGCCGTGGGCGGGGACACCGCGCGCGCCATCGGACGCGGCGCGGCCTCGATGACGGTCACGTGGCTGCCGAGCTTCGCGACACCGGAGGCGACCTCGAGCCCGAGGAACCCACCCCCCACCACGACGACGTCGCGAGCGACCCGGAGCGCAGCGCGCAGCGCCTCCGCATCCTCGTGGGTGCGCAACGTGTGGACACCGGGAAGGTCGTGGCCCGGGATCGCCAACATGCGTGGGCGGGCTCCGGTGGCCAGCACGAGATGGGCGTACGCCAGGACGGTTCCGTCGTCCAGCCTCACGCGGCGGGCGACGCGGTCGACCCCGACGGCCCGACGACCCAGCACCGTGCAGATGGCGCGATCGGTGAAGAAGCGGGCCGGCCGGATCTCGAGCTCGGACGCCGCGGCCTCACCCGTGAGGAACGCCTTCGACAGCGGCGGACGCTCGTACGGCGCATTCGGCTCGTCGCCGACGAGGGCGATCGGTTCGCGATAGCCGGCCTCACGCAGCGACGCTGCGACCTGATAGCCGGCCTGACCCGCTCCGACGATGACGACTCCCGCGTTCACGTGGCCCAGTCTCGGCGTACGGCGAATCTTTAGAAAAGGACTGGTATGGATGGATGTTCTTAAGTCGGGGTTGCCATTGGGCGGCGGCGCGTACGCTGCCGGCCGCGGCGCCCCAGCGCGACGCAGCACCAGCGGACACAGCGACGGAGGAACCTCACGATGGACGACACCCGGACGATCCTCGGCCGGCCGGAGCCCCCGGCGAGCCACCGCGTCACCGTGCCCGGCCCGGACGACCTCGACCCTGCGCAGCGTGCGTTGTACGACCGGATCACCCAGGGACCGCGCAAGTCCCAGCAGGGCGTGGTGCCGATCGCCGACGCGGAGGGGCGCCTCCTCGGACCGTTCGGGCTGATGCTCCTCGAGCCGTCGGTCGGAGAGGCGGTCCAGGAGGTCGGCGCGGCCCTGCGCTTCCGCGGCCGGCTGTCGCCCCGGTGTCGCGAGCTCGCGATCCTCGTCGTCGCGGCGCATGCCGGCTCCCACTTCGAGTGGTGGGCGCACGAGAAGGCGGCCCTCGCCGCCGGCCTCGACCCCGCCCAGCTGCAGCAGCTCCTCGATGGCGAGATCCCCGACGACCTGGACGAGGCGGAGCGCACCTGCGTCGAGGTCGCGGTCGCGTTGCGCCGCGACAGCGCGCTCGCCGACGACGCCTTCGCGGCGGCGTCGGCCGTCCTGGGCGAGGCGGGGCTCGCCGAGGTGACCTGGCTGGTGGGCTACTACGGCATGCTCGCCCTCGCGCTCGAGGTCCTGCGGCCCTGAGCTACACGGGGTAGCCCACGCCGTCGTCGGTGAACTCGGCGGCGGCGAAGTCCCGGAAGCTGAGCGCGCGCTGCGTCAGACGACGGCTCGCCAGGTAGGCGACGCCGATCTCCGTCACCGGGAGGTCCTCCAGGACGGGACGGGAGACCAGCCTCTCCCCGTCGTAGGTCACGTCGGTCTTGGGATGCTGGAACAGCACGCCATACCCGACACCTCGCGCGACCAGGCAGCGCACAAGCTCGAAGCTCTCGGTGCGGAAGCCGATCCTCGGCTCGATCCCGAGCTTGCCGATGGTGCGCTGGAAGTTCTCCGTGCTCGGCGAGACGTCGAAGAGGATCAGCGGTTCCTCGCACAGCGCACGCAGCGAGACCTTCCGCTTCCTGCTCATCGGATGTCCGATCGGGAGGAGCACGTACGGCGGTAGGGCGCTGATCGGCCGGAACCCCAGCTGCGGGTGCAGGTCGTGTCCGTACATCACCGCCAGCTCGAGCGAGCCGCTGATGAGATCGCGCTCGAGCACCGGTTGCGACGACTCCTCGAAGGAGAGATCGACCCGGGGGTGCGCGGCCGTGAAGCCGGTGAGCAGACGAGGGATGACGAACGGCGCCAAGGTCGTGTAGCACCCGACCGTCAGGCTGCCCGAGAGCTGGCCGCCCTCCATCGACGCGCTCTCCTGGAGCTCGTCGGCCTCGACCAGCACGGTCCGCGCATGCGCGAGGACCGCCTGGCCCGCCGTGGTCAGCACGGCGCCCTTCGCGCGGCGGCGCGTGAAGAGCTGGACGGACAGCGCCTTCTCCAGCTCCGAGAGCGCCAACGAGAGGCCCGGCGCCGACACATGGCAGCGCTCGGCGGCGGTCGTGATGGTGCCGGTCTCGGCGACCGCGACGAAGTACTCGAGCTGACGCAGTGTGTAGCGAACCGCATTCATGAGCGCAACCAAGGTTTCTCGTAAGGAACTTAAGTTTGAGGCCAAATGTGACACAGATTACGTTCTTGACAAGACCTTTCGCCGACGGGCGGCAAAGGTGCCTGACGTAGCGGGAGGCCTCGATGAGTACGGCGTATCAGGAGCCGGCGGGCGCGGATGTGACCCTCGACGAGCTCTACCAGGACCCGTACCCGGCATTCCGCTGGTTCCGGGAGCACGACCCTGTCCCGTGGATCCCCGCCGCCGGTCGCTACCTCGTGACCCGCCACCGCGACATCGTCTTCGTCGACACGCATCCGGAGATGTTCAGCGCCGACGAGCAGGGCTCGCTGGTCACGCGCGTGATGGGGCACAACATGCTCCGGAAGGATGGCGCGGCCCACGACCGGGACCGGCGTGCCGCCGAGCCGGCGCTCCGGCCGAGGATCGTCAAGGAGCACTGGACCCCGCGGTTCCAGCAGAACGCCGACGATCTCATCGACGGCTTCATCGAGAACGGGTCGGGCGATCTCTTCCGCGACTTCGCCGGGCCGCTCTCGGCGCGGAACCTGGCCGCGATCATGGGACTGCGTGACGTGGCGGACCAGGATCTGCAGACGTGGTCGCAGGCGCTCATCGACGGGGCCGGCAACTATGCGGACGACCCCGACGTATGGGCGCGATGCGAGGCTGCGAGCCTCGGCGTCGACGCGGCGATCGACGCGGTCATCCCGTATCTGCAGGCCAACCCGGACGGCTCGGTCATCTCCGCGATGCTGCACGCCGACGAGCCGCTGGCTCCTGACGAGATCCGGGCGAACGTGAAGGTCTTCATCGGCGGGGGGCTCAACGAACCCCGCGATGCCGTCGGTGTGGCGGCCTGGGCGACGCTCACGCACCCGGAGGTACGCCGCGCCGTGGAGGCCGATCCGACGCTGTGGCGTCGGGTCTTCGAGGAGGCCGTGCGGTGGATCGCGCCGATCGGCATGTATCCCCGGCAGACCACCCAGGAGGTGGAGCTCGGCGGCCGGGTCCTGCCGGCGGGCGCCCGGCTCGGCGTGTGCGCCGGGTCCGCGAACCGCGACGAGACCGTCTTCGAGCGCCCCGACGAGTTCGACATCGACCGGCCACCGGCACCGCATGTGGCCTTCGGCGGAGGGCCGCACTTCTGCCTGGGCACCTGGGCGGCACGCGCGCAGGTCGCCCAGATCGCGCTGCCCACGCTCTTCCGACGGCTTCGCGGCCTCCGGTTGGACGAGCAGGACCCGGTCCGGCTCGGCGGCTGGGTCTTCCGGGGCGTCCTGAACCTGCCGGCCGTCTGGGACGCCTGACTCCCCGACGCCGCACGACCGCTGTGACACACGACGATCTGAAGGAGCACCTCGCATGCCCGTGATCACCTACGTCCAGGCCGACGGATCGACGTCGGTCGTGGACGCACCGGCCGGGACCACCGTCATGAAGGCGGCGATCGCCAACGACGTCACCGGGATCGTCGCCGAGTGCGGCGGTCAGGCGATGTGCGCCACCTGTCACGTCTACGTGAGCACGCCGGACTCCTCGAGCCTCGGCGAGATCTCCGAGGACGAGAACGAGATGCTCGACTGCACGGCGGCGCCCAGGACGGAGCAGAGCCGCCTCAGCTGTCAACTGGTGGTGCAGGAGCGGTACGACGGGCTCACCGTCCGGGTTCCCGAGTATCAGGTCTGAGCGCCATGTCCTCCACACCGGACTCGCCCCGCGACCGCGAGCCGGCCGGCGACGCCCACCGGCGCCCGCTCGATCCGCCGGCCGACGATCTCGACGAGCCCGGCACCATCGCGTTCACCGCCCGACGGGCGCTGGACGGGCAGCGCCTGAACAGGTTCGCGCTCAGCCTGCGATCGGCGCCGAACAGGTCCGCGTTCCTCGCGGACGAGTCCGCCTACCTCAAGCTGTTCGCCGTTCCGGCCGAGCAGCGCGACCTCGTGGCGCGCCGGGACTGGACGGGACTCCTCCTCGCGGGCGGGCATCTGCAGGCGGTCCTCAAGCTCAGCGCCACCCTCGGCGGGACGCTCCTCGACATCGGCGCACACAACGTCGGCTGCGACCGGGACGCGCTGGCATCGGCCTGTCCGCGGATGGTCGACGGACTGCCGGCGGGGATGCCCTGATGGCGACGGTGATCGGCGGGATCGGGATCTCCCACTCGCCCTCGATGGGCGTGGAGTACGACAAGGCCAAGGGGACGAGGGAGAACTTCGACGAGCGCTGGCGGCGCTGGTACGACGGCTGCGCCCGCGTGCGCGAACTGCTGGCCGCCCTGGATCCCACCCATCTGGTCGTCATCTACAACGACCATCTCAACTACTTCGACCTCGACAACTACCCCACGCTCGCGATCGGCGTGGGCGACGGCTTCCGGCAGGCGGACGAAGGGTTCGGCCTGCGAGACCTGCCCGACCTGCCCGGCGACGCGACGTGGGGCATCCACCTGACCGAGCACCTGGTCGAGAACGACTTCGACATGACCGTCAGCCAGGACCTGGCGATCGACCACGGCATCTTCTCCTGGCTCCCCTATGTCGCCGATCCACAGTGGCCGGTGCCGCTGACCCCGATCGCGGTCAACATGATCCGCCAGCCGCTGCCGACCCAGCGCCGGCTGAGGAACCTCGGGACTGCGCTCCGCGCCGGGATCGAGGCGATGCCGACCGAGGACCGCGTGCTCGTCATCGCGACCGGCGGCATGTCCCACCAGATCAGCGGCCGCCGGTTCGGGCTGGCGAACGAGCGCCTCGACCGCCGCTTCCTCGAGACCCTGCCGACCCGTCTCGACGAGCTCGTCGCGCTTCCCCGGGAGGAGTACGTCCGGTACGGCGGGACCGAGGCGGCCGAGCTCTCGTTGTGGTTCACCATGCGCGCCGCTCTCTCGGACGAGGCGAGGTCGCTCTACAGCTTCCACACCGTCCCCCAGATCACCGGCTGCGGCGCCCTGGTCATGGCCGAGCCCGACGTCGCCGCACACCTGGACCCATCGATGGAGGAGCAGAGCTCATGAAGATCGGAACCGCCGCGATCGACGGCCGCGAGCGCGTCGTCGTCCTGCTGGACGACCCGGGCGACCTCGCGGTGCTGCTGCCGGCGACCCTTCCCGGCGTCGGCGAGCTCGCCGCCGACTGGCCGCGCTGGCGGCCGCGTGTCGAGGAGGCGGTCGAGCGCGCCGGCGCAGAGGGCGTCGCCGCGGAGCCGATGGACGACCTGACCTGGCTCCCGCCGGTGCCACGCCCCGGCAAGGTCGTCTGCGTGGCGCTCAACAACAGCGCCAACAAGGACCGCATCATGAGCGGTCCGGAGCACCCGGCCACCTTCCCCAAGCCCACGACGTCCCTCGTCGGTCACCAGCAGCCGATCCGGATCCGGCCGGAGTACGGCCGTGTCCATCCCGAGCCGGAGCTGGCGGTCGTCATCGGGCGCGGCGGCCGCGACATCGCACGAGAGGACGCCCTGGACCACGTCTTCGGCTACACGATCATCAATGACCTGACCTCGCCCACGATGCGCGCCGAGGACACCTTCCACTACCGCGCGATCCATCCCGACCCCGAGCGCCCGGGCGACGCCACGGCCATCCGCTACGTCGACACCTGGGTGAGCTATCCGGGCAGATACAAGGGTGCCGACACGTTCGGGCCGATCGGTCCGTGGATCGTCACCCGTGACGAGGTGCCCGATCCGCACGACCTGACCATCCAGTGCACCCACCAGGGGCGCGTGGTGACCAAGGACAGCACCGCGAACCTGAAGCACAAGGTGGCCGACGTCCTGTCCTTCCTCTCGAGCTACTCCACGCTCGAACCGGGCGACATCATCGCCATGGGCACGGCGCTGAAACCCTCGGGAGCCGGGTCGGCGGTGCAGAACGTCGACCTGGCCACGCTCGGTGGCCCGATCTCCGTCAGCATCACCGGCATCGGGGAGCTCAGCAACCCCGTCGAGCTCGGCTGAGGCCGGACGTGACACGAGACTGACATGACGGCATCGCGACGCGTGCAGGTCCCCGACGGCGCCCTCGCCTGCGAGGAGGCCGGAGCCGGGCCCGCCGTGGTGCTCCTCCACGGGTTCTCCTTCGACCGGAGGCTCTGGAACCCCCTGTTTCCTGCGCTGTCCGACGGCTACCGAGTCGTCCGCTACGACCTTCGTGGGTTCGGGGCGTCGACCCCGCCGGCCCTGGGCCGAGGGCACGTCGCGGACCTCGTCGTACTCCTCGACGACCTGGGGATCGAGCGTGCGACCCTCGTCGGCCTGTCGCTCGGTGCCAACGTCGCACTCGCCGCGGCGCTGGACCACCCCGACCGGGTCGACGGACTCGTGCTCGCCTCGCCGGGACTGCCCGGTCACCAGTGGTCCCAGGAGCGTCCTCCGGAGGCCGCGCTCGCCGTGGCCGCACGCCACGGCGTCGAGGCGGCCAGACGGTTCTGGCTGGACCATCCGGTCTTCGCCTCGACCCGGGCGTATCCGCCTGCGCGCGCCGCTCTCGAGCAGATGGTCGCCTCCTTCCCGGCCCACCAGTGGCGTGGGGCGCCCGTGACGCCGCCACTTCCCGCCGTGGCCGACCGGCTCGGCATGGTCGAGACGCCGACGCTCGTGGTCAACGGCGAGCTCGACGTCGACGGCTACCGCGAGATCGGGTCGCTGATCGCGCACCGTGTGCCGCGCGCGGCCCACGTGACGGTGCCGGCGGCCGGCCATGTCATGTGCCTCGAGCGGCCTGACGAGTTCGAGCGCGCCCTGCGCGGCTTCCTGGTGCAGCTTGCCGGGGCGCCATCGGTGACGACGCCTGACCGGTGACTGCGAGGCGCCCCGCGACGAGCGCGACGCGGCCGGCCGGGTCGACGAGACGACCGGTCGTCGCTCAGATCACGGCCGTGAGGCCACCGTCGACCGGCAGACACACGCCGGTCACGAAGGCGGCTCGCTCCGAGGCGAGCCAGGCGACCGCCTCCCCCACCTCGTCCGGCGCACCCATCCGGCGCAGCGGCGTCCGTCCGACCAGGGGCGCCACGGTCGGCTGCAGCGCCGGCGACGACCGGAGAAGATCGGTCTCGATGATCCCCGGACAGACGGCATTGACCCGGATACCGTCAGGGCCGAGAGCCGCCGCCAGCGACGCCGTCATCATCCCGATCCCACCCTTGGTCGTGGAGTAGCCGACCGTGGCGGCACCGCCGCGCAGGCCACCCATGCTCGAGGTGAACACGATGGCGCCGCCGACGCCGCGTGTGCGCATCTGCGCGGCGGCGGCCTGCGCCGTCGCGAGCGCTCCGTCGAGGTTCACGCCGACGAGCCGGTGGAAGTCCTCGCCCGAGATGTCGGCGCCGTCACCCGGCACCGCGATGCCCGCGTTGACGCACACGACGTCTGCTCCACCGAGCTCGGCACAGACCCGCATGAGGGCGTCGAGTGCTGGTCGATCGGTGACATCGGTGGCGCAGAAGACGCCCTGGGCGCCTGCCTGCGCCACCAGATCGACGGTCGTCGCTCCCCCGCCGGCCGGATCGCAGGTGAGGTCCGCGACGACCACGGCACGCGCCCCGTGCCGCGCCGCGCAGACGGCGATGCCCCGGCCGATGCCGTTGGCCCCGCCCGTCACGACGACGACGCGGTCGTCGAGGAGAGGGGGGCATGCGGGTGCTGCCGCCGGAGAGGGCGTCCCCTGCGCCACGTCGGCCCGGGTCGTCGGCGAGGTGCTCACGAGGCGAACGGGTCCCGTCCGATGAGGATCTGCTCCTCGGGCGGCACGGGCTCGACGCCGACGACGACGTTGATGCACGCCGGCACGTCGCGCGCCAGGGCTCGCTCGAGCGCCTTGTCGAGCTCGTCGAGACTGGTCGCGTAGTAGCCCTCGGCGCCGAAGGCCTCGGCCACCTGCTCGTAGGCGCCGTTCTCGAGCCGGGTGTTCGTGATGCGGTCGGGCCCCGCGAGCAGCATCTGGTAGTGCAGCGTGCCTCCCCAGCTGCGGTTGTTCACCACCACGACCACGACCGGGAGCCGGTGGCGGACCATGGTGTCGAACTCGGCGATGGCGTAGCCGATCGCGCCGTCCCCGGTCACCAGCACCGTCCGGCGGCCTTCACCGGCGACCGCGGCCGCGCCGAGCGCTGTGCCGGTCCCCACCCCCATCGAGCCGAGATAGCCATGGCACAGGAACGCCGCCGGGCGCGACCGGCTGATGACCTCGCTGAGCCACAGGTAGGTGAGCGCGCCGTCGGCGACGACCACGTGCTCGGGGCCGAGACGACCGGCGATGGCCTCTGCCGCGTGGAACGGATGGATCGGCTGGTCCTCGTGCGCGGCCTCGGCGACCACCGTCCGGCGCCTGTCGACGAGCTCCCGCACGCGAGCACGCCAGGCCGCCCGGTCCGGCCACGGCAGCTCCGCGGCGGCCTCGACCAGCGCGGCACAGGCACCGCCCGCGTCCGCGTGGATCGGCAGCGCCACCTGTTGGAGCCGGCCGAGCTCGCGTCCATCCGGGTCGACCTGGATGACCCGCGCCGTGAGTGGCACCAGCGCTCCGGTGCCGTGCCCGGTGTTCAACCCGAAGCGTGCGCCCAGCATGAGCACCACGTCGGGCGCCTCATCCTGGCCGCCGAAGGTCTGGAGCCCCTGCACCAGACCGGCGTAGCTCTCCCCTGTCTCGGCGATCGCCGCCATGCCCTCGAAGTCCGCGAAGACCGGGATCCCGGTCATCTCGGTCAGCCGGCGCAGTGCCGCGACACCACTCGGCGAGCGTTGGAGCTCGGAGCCCGCGACCACCACCGGCCGGGAGGCTGCCGCGAGCATCCGCACCGCCTCCCCGGCCTCCTCCGGCGCGGGCCTGGTCTCCGCCCGCGGCAGGTTGAGGCCGAGGCTCAGCAGGTCGCTCGCGACGTCGTCCTCGACCTCCGCCGTGAGGACGTCCCACGGGATGTCGAGCAGGACGGGCCCCCGCGGCCCCGTCAGGGCGATCCGGATCGCCTGCGCCACCAGGCGTGGGATCTGGTCGGTGCGGGTCACCCTGTGCGCCCACTTGGTGATCGGCGCCGCCACCGCGACCTGGTCGATGCCCGCCTGCAGCGTGTTGGTCTCGTCGCCGTCCAACGGGCCGGAGCCGGTGAGATAGAGCACCGGCGTCCGGTCCAGCCAGGCGTTCGCGAGGGAGGTGACCACGTTGGTGAAGCCGCCTCCCGCGGTGACGAGCGCGACCCCGAGCCGACGGCCGGCCCGCGCATATCCCTCGGCCGCGTGTCCGGCGCTGGCCTCGTGTCGGGTGTCGACCACTCTGAGCTCGTGGTCCCGGCACGCCTGGAAGACGGTGTCGGTGTGCGCGCCGTGAAGCCCGAAGAGAGTCGTGACCCCGGCCGCCTGCAGCGTTCGTACGACGAGCTCACCGCCGTTGACCATGGCCGACTCCTCCGGCTCAGACGGCGACGGCACGGCCGTCCTCGTGAGGCGGAGGGCCCGACACGGCGAAGTGGGCCAGGGAGATCTCGTCGGTGACGGCCTCGAACCGCGCCTCGACGCGGGCGCCGACGAGGACGGCGTCGAGGTCGCCGAGGAAGTCGGCCACGACGCGCGGTCCTTCGTCGAGCTCGACGAGCCCGACGGCGTACGGCACCTTGTCGGCGAGCGCCTGGTGCGCGGCGTGGTGGACGATCGTGTAGCTGTAGATCGTGCCCGTGCCGGCGAGGTCCCGCCAGGACAGATCGTCAAAGTGACACGCTCCGCAGCGCGGCAGTGGCGGATGCTGGAGGTGTCCGCAGTCGGCGCACTCCTGGGCGACCAGGCGGCCCTCGTGCAGGGCGTCCCAGTAGGGCTTGGTCAGCTCGGACCGTTCAGGCAGCAGCTTCATCTCATACTCCCAGGATCACGGCGGTGCCGGAGGCACCGCCGACGATGGCGACATCGGCACCCGCGACCTGGTTGCAGGCGACACCGCGCAGCTGGCGCATCGCCTCGGTCACGGCGTTGAGGCCGTGGATGTAGGCCTCGGACAGGTGTCCGCCGTGGGTGTTCGTCGGCAGCGGGCTGTCCAGCCCGATGCCCTTCTCGGCGACGTGGCGCCAGCCCTCGCCGCGCGGCACCAACCCGAAGCTCTCCAGGCTCCCCACGGTCATGAACGAGCTGGCGTCGTACATCTCGGCCACCTTGATCCGCTCCGGTGTCACTCCGGCGTTGCGGTAGAGACGCTCGGTGGCGCTGTCCGGGTAGAGCCGGGTCATGTCGGGGGTGTAGATCCCGAACGGCTCGTGGTAGGGCGCCAGGCTCTGCGTCGCGGCGAGGATCTGCACCGGCTCGCCGTCGGTCCTCAGCCGCTTGGCCCGCTCGGAGGAGGTCAGGATGAACGCGACGGCCCCGTCGTTCTCGAGGCAGAGATCGAAGAGCCGCAGCGGCCAGCTGATCATGCGCGCGTCGAGATAGGTGTCCATCGTGAGCGGCCGGTCGCGCATCATCGCCCGCGGGTTGTTGTTCGCATAGGCCCGCTGGGCGAGGGCGACCGACCCGAGCGACTGCGCCATCTGGTCGGGCGTCACGTGGTGCTCGTGCATGTAGCGCGTCGCCATCATGGCGAAGAGGTTCGCCGGTGAGACCAGGCCGTAGGGCCAGGCGAAGGCGGTGTTGTCCTCGGTCGGCACGATGACGTCGTCGGTCGTCGACAGGCCTCGGTCTGCGCGGCCGAAGCGGCCGCCCTTGCTCTGGCTCAGCGCCCGATAGACGAGGACCGTGCTCGCCTGCCCCGCGAGGATCGCGCTGGCCGCCTGCCCGAGCACGGCCCCGAGTGCCTCTCCGCCGAGGGGGCACTCGGTGAAGAAGCTCAGCTCGCGCAGACCGAGCCCGCGCACCATCGCGGCCGTCGTGACCGTCTCGAGCGGGGAGCAGAAGCGCGCGATGCCGTCGACCTCCTCCGGCTCGACGCCGGCGGCCTCCATCGCCTTGAGGCTGGCCTCGACGGCGAGCTCCCACGCGGTGCCGGGCAGGTTCTTGCCGAACGCGGTCTCCCCGAAGCCGGCGATCGAGACCTGCCCGCGCAGAGGATGCGTCTCAGCCATGGAGCGCCCCCTCGCGGGCGTTGGGCTCGGCGCCGACGGGGCCGGCTGCCGCACGGTCAGTGCCGAGCCACTCGGCCAGCACCTCGTCCAGGTCGCTGCCCGGCTCTCGCGGCGCCTCGACGCGGATCGGCGTGCCCGACATCTTGATCGGCCAGGCCGGGATGACCGCCTCGCCGAGCTCGGGGTGGGGCACCGGCACGAAGATGCCGCGCTCGCGCAGATCCTCGTCCTCGAGGACCTCCGTCGTGGTGCGTACGGCGCCTGCCGGTACGCCGGCGGCCCCCAGCACCATCATGGCGTCGATCTTGGAGCGCTTGCCGGCCCAGGCAGCGACGATGTCGTCGACCTCCGCCTTGTGCTCTCCGCGCGTCGTCTGGCTCACGAAGCGCGGGTCGTCGAGCAGGTCCTCGCGCTCCATCGCGGTGAGCAGGCCGCGCCACTGCTTGTCGTTCCCGACGTGGATGTGGACGTAGTCGTTGGGCCCGAACGGATCACAGTGGAACAGGCCCGAGGGAGCGACCGGCTCGAGGAAGGGAGCGACGTTGCCGAAGCGCGGCGTGTCAATGCCCTTGCTCATCGGCCAGGCGAAGTGCAGCCGCATGAACGTCGCGACCTGGTCGCTCATCGCGAGCTGGAGGTGCTGCCCCTTGCCCGTCTGCTGGCGCTGGAACAGCGCCGCGAGGAGGCCGATCGCCATCACCATGCCGGTCCCCGTGTCACCCACGTCCGGGCCCGGCTTCTGCGGCAGGCCGTCGGGCTCGCCCGTCACGCTGGACGCGCCGGCGTACGCCTGGACGATCGGGTCGAAGCAGGGGAACCTCTCCTGAGCGCTCCCGGGTGCGAACCCCTTGATCTGGGCGTAGATGATCGCCGGGTTGACCTCCCGGACGACGTCGTACGTCAGGCCGAGCCGCTCGATCACGCCCGGCCCGAAGTTCTCGATCATGACGTCGGCCTCTGCCGCGAGGCGCAGGAGCGTCTCGCGGCCCTCGTCCGACTTCAGGTCCAGCGCGATGGAGCGCTTGCTCACGCTGTTGAGATAGAACGGCAGGTTGGTGAAGCTCGACCGGTCTCCGGGCGGAACCACCTTGACGACGTCGGCGCCCATGAACGCCAGGGCGAGGGTCGCGCTGGGCCCGGCGACCTGGTGGGTCAGGTCGAGGACGCGGACGCCCTCGAGCGCGCCGGGGCCCTCGATGGCTCCGTCCGCGTGGTGCTGCTTCGTGCTGGTCGTGACTGTGGCTGTCATGCGTCTCTCCGGTTCATGTCGAGAGTGAGGTGTGCGCGGAGCCGGCGACTCCGTGCGCGGTTCCCGTGCGTGGCCGACGCGCGTCGAGGCCGAGGAGGGCCGGCCGGCTCAGACCGACTCGGCGACCTGGCCGAGCAGGTGGACGTGGTCGAGGTCGTCGACGTCGTAGAGGTGGAAATAGACGGTGTCGGCACCGACCTTGGCGAGCTCCCGGACCCGTTCGGCGACCGCGTCGACGTCACCGACCACCGCCTCCTCACGCAAGGGCTCGGTCCCGATCTGCTCGAAGCGGCGCTGCGCCTGGGCCGGTGTCGTCCCGCAGGCCACGGGGAGGACGGCGGACAGGTGGGCCTCGTCGGGATCGCGCCCGATCCGTCGGCAAGCCTCACGGAAGCGGGTGAAGCGGTCGGCGATCCCTTCCGGGAAGGCACCGTTGTACTCCGTCGCGAAGCGCGCCGCGATCGCCGGCGTCCGCTTGGGCCCGCCGCCTCCGATGACGATCGGAGGGCCACCGGCCTGGGCAGGCCGGGGCGGGTTCGCCGCCCCGTCGATGCGGAAGTGCTCGCCCTCGAAGTCGAAGGTCTCTCCCGGCGCCATGCCCCACAGGCCCGACACGATGGCCAGCTGCTCCTCGAGCCGGTCGAACCGCTCCTTCAGCGGCGGGAACGGCACGCCGAACGCGGCGTGCTCCCGGTCGTACCACCCGGTCCCGAGCCCGAGCTCGACGCGACCGCCGCTCATGGCGTCGACCGTGGCGACGGTCACCGCGAGGACGCCGGGGAGCCGGAAGGTGCCCGCCGTCACCAGGGTGCCGAGGCGGATGCGGGACGTATCCCGGGCGAGGCCGGCCAGGGTGGCCCAGGAGTCGGTCGGCTCGTAGCTGCGGTCTGCCTCGTCCACCCCGAGGTAGTGGTCGGAGCGGAAGAAGGCGTCGAGACCCGCCTCCTCCGTCGCCCGGGCCAGGCCGAGCATCTCGTCATAGGAGCCACCGTGACGCGGCTCGAGCAGGACGCGAAGTCGCATCAGAAGTCCTTGATCGCCTGGCCGACGTCGTGCGCCTTGCGGTCGACGGCGGTGATCTTGCCGTTCTTCACCACGAAGAAGTTGACCTTCGTGTTGAAGACCCGCGACGCCTTGCCCGGCCCCGGCTGGCTGAAGTCGAGCGCCGGCCAGATCGAGTCCGGCATCTGGAGCGTGTCCAGCGCCGCCTTGATGGTCTTGGAGGTGACCTTGTCGCCAGCGTCGAGGACCTTCTTGGCCGCCGCCTCGTAGACCTTCACGGCGCCGTACCCGATCCACGCCTGCCGGCCGGTCTTGACGACCTCGGGCGCGTACTTCTCCAGGTCGGTCATCATCTGCTTCTGGTCGGCGGTCATGACCTCGGTGTCGTTCTGGTCCGCCGGTGCGTTGGCGAAGGCGCTGTCCACCGCGACGTACCCCTCGGCGAGCGGGCCCAGCGTCTTCATGGTCTGGTCCGACAACAGGTCGAGCGGGCCGACCACCTTGAGCCCGCCGGCGGCGTGCGCGGCCTGCAGGATCGGCTGCAGCTGGGCGGTCGCCGGGAACCCGTTGGTGATGCAGTCCACGCCCTCCGCCTTCAGCTTGGCGACCGCGCTGTTGAAGTCGAGGGTCCCCTCCGGGACGAGCACCGGGTTGGCGACCTTGCCGCCGCCGAGCTTCACGCCCGCCGCGAAGCTCCCGACGATCTCGGGGTCGGTCGGGAGGCCGTCCTGGGTGATGATGCCGGCCTTCTTGCACCCGAGCTGGGCGGACACCATGCCCTCGCCCGCGACGTTCGTGTAGCCGCTGCCCATGACGTAGCTGAGCTTGTTGTTGTTGTCCGGGGTCGAGTAGCCCAGGGCCGAGATGTTCGCGATGTCGGCGCGTGCCAGGGTCGGGTAGGCCGAGTCGGAGAACACCATGAGGCTGCCGACCAGCGCCGTCGCCCCTTCCTGGACCGCCTTGGCGGCACAGTTCGCCGTGCTGTTCGGGTCACCGACCGGCGCCGGCCCGTCGGCACAGAACTGGTAGTCGATCTTGTGACCGTCGACGCCGCCCTTGGCGTTGATCGCGTCGACCGCCGCCTTGACGCCGGCCTGGTAGTCCAGACCGTTGGTCTTCGGGATCGTGAGCTGCATGATCTTCAGCGTCCCGTTGTCGCTTCCGCCGGAAGCGCCGGTGGCGTCCGTGCCCCGGCAGGCCGCCAGGGCCAGACCGAGAAGCGCCACGGAGGCGACCGTCATGGCTCGTTTCATCGTGTTCCTCCGATGAGCTGTGGGAGCCGTGGCTCCCTGCTGGTTCCCGTCTCCGGACTGGTGCCGGCGGGATGCTGTCGCGGGCGCGTTCACAGATAGATCGCCTCCATGCGCGACGGGTCCTGCTTGATGGCGTCGGTCGTTCCGGCCAATGCCAGCTGGCCGCGCTGCAGGAAGCAGGCGCGATCAGCGGTGTCGAGGGCGAGTCGGACGTGCTGCTCGACCAGGAGTACGGCGGCGCCCGCGTCCGCCGCGGCCCGTAGTGCGGCGAGCAGGCGGTTCACGACGATCGGCGCCAGCCCGAGCGAGAGCTCGTCGGCCAGGATGACCGAGGGGCCGGCCGCGAGCACCCGCGCCAGCGAGAGCATCTGCTGCTCACCGCCCGAGAGCAGGCCGGCCTTGACCCCGAGCCGCTTCTCCAGCTCCGGGAAGTGGGCCAACGCTGTGGCCGTGTCGCCGCGCCCCAGGGTGAGGTTCTCCGCGACCGTGAGCTGGTTGAAGACGACGCGCTTCTCGGTGACGACACCGACGCCGGCACGCACACGACGGTGCACCGGCTCGGCGCAGCGTCGGCCACGCAGCTCGGTGTGACCGGTCAGCGGGCGCAGGGCGCCGGCGAGGGTCATCAGGGTCGTGGTCTTGCCGGCTCCGTTGGCGCCGGCGAGCAGGACGACCTCACCGGCGTGCACCTCGAGCTCGATGTCGCGCACGGCGGCCGCGCCGTGGTAGCCGGCGGAGAGTCCCCGCGCGGCGATGGCGGCTGTCTTGGTCATGCCTCGCCCTCCTTCACCAGAGCGGGGGTCGGCTCGATGCCGAGAGTGAGCGCGACCGCCTCCTCGGGCGAGGAGACACCGTCGGGCTCGGCCGTCTCGGCCTCGTCCACCCCGAGGTAGGCGCGCCGTACGGTCGGGTCGTTGCGGACCTCGTCGGGGGTCCCCGAGGCGACCACCCGACCGAAGTCGAGGGCGATCATGTGGTCCGAGACGGCTGTCACGAGCCGGACGTCGTGCTCGACGAGCAGCACGGCCATGCCCCAATCGTCCGCGAGGCTGCGGATCACGCCTTCGAGCTCCGTCCGCTCGCGCTCGTCGAGACCGGCGGCCGGCTCGTCGAGCAGGAGGACGTCGGGGTCGGCGGCGATCGCCCGCACGATCGCCAGCAGCCGTCGCTTGCCGTACGGCAGCTCGTCGGGGCGCTCCGTCAACACGTTCTCGAGGCCGAACTGTCGGATCGCGTCCGTGGCGACGGCGGAGAGGACGGGCCTGCCCGGCCAGACCATGTCCCGCAGCCATGCCGACGGTGCACCGTCGTCGCAGGCGACCAGGAGGTTCTCCTGGACCGTCATGTCCTCGAAGAGCTCGAGGCTCTGGAACGCGCGGCCGATCCCCAGGCGTGACCGGCGGCGGGCCGACCAGGCCGTGACCGAGTCACCGTTGAGCCGGATGCTCCCAGCGGCAGGGACGGTGAAGCCGGTGATCGTGTCGATCGCGGTGGTCTTCCCGGCACCGTTGGGGCCGATCACCCCGAGCACCTCACCACCGCGCAGGGCGAACGACACGTCGGTCAGCGCCTTCACCCCGCCGAAGGTCACCGAGAGACCCTCGACGCTGAGGACGACGTCGCGGCGGCCGCGGTGGGTGGGGATCCCCTCGGCGAGCGCGACCGGCTTCGGGCGCGCCGGACGATACCGGCGACCCAGGACCTTCCGACCGATCGCGGCGTTCTGCCTCAACTGCGCGGGGACGACGCCGTCGGGCGAGGTCATGATGACGACGATGGTGAGCACACCCATCAGAGCCGTGAGGTACTGCACGTTGTTGCTGCTGATCAGGTCGAGCAGCTGGGCGCCGACGCCACCGGAGGTCCCCGCCGCGCCGACCGCGGCACCGCTGGAGTAGCCGATACCGCCGAAGACGCCGCTCGAGACCAGGGTGATGGAGGTGAGGGAGTCGAACTGTTGGAAGAGGGCGGTCGGGAACTTCAGGATCGTCAGCACCCCGCCGAGCGAGGCGATCATCGCCCCGATGCAGAACGCGGCGAGCTTGGTGCCGGCCACGCCGACCCCTAGTGCGGCGGCGGCGCGCTCGTTGGCACGGACGGCCAGCATCCGGCGTCCGGCGCGGCCGCGGCGCAGGTTGCTCACCGCGAGGCCGACCACGACGAGGACGCCGACCACGAAGAGCGCGTAGCGGATCGGGAACATGGTCGCGTCGAGGTCGAAGCCGAACGGCGCGAAGTAGCCGACCGGGAGGCCACCGGAGCCGCCGTTGACCGCGTTGTTCGAGAGCACCAGGTTGATGAGGCACACGCTCAGGGCGAGGGTGGCGATCGCGAGGCTGAGCCCGCGGGCACGCAGCGCCGCGGCGCCGACGACGAGCCCCACGGGCAGGCCGGTGAGCGTGCCGACCACCATCGCGGGGACGAAGGGCATGCCGTGCTCGAGCAACGTCGCGCAGACGAGTCCCCCGGTGCCGGCGATCGTCCATTGGGCCAGCGAGATCTGGCCGGCGAATCCGGTGACCACGACGATGCTCAGCAGCAGGACCGCGCCGATCGCGGTGTAGGTCACGGCGCCGATCCATGACATCGGCAGCACCCAGAGGATGAGCGGAACGACGACGGCGAGCGTGATCAGCAGCTTCACCGGCGAGATCCGGCCGGAGGTGACGCGGGGCAGGCGCTCCCCCACATAGCTGCGCAGCGGCAGACTCCGCCCGCGCAGGATCACCACGAGCAGGATCGCGAAGAAGGGCACGGAGGCCGCCACGCTCGTGCTCTCCATGTAGCCCTGCAGCAGGCCCTGGACGACGCCGATGGCGATGCCGCCGGCGAGCGCGAGCGGGAACGATTGGAAGTTGCCCAGCACCGCGGCGGCCAGGGCGGGCAGCAGCAGGCTGGTGGCGAGGCCGACGGTGAGCCCGCCGATCGGGGCCAGCAGGATGCCGGTGAGCCCGGCGAGCGCCCCGCCGAGCGCCCAGTTGGCACCGGCCAGCTTCAGCGGCGACCAGCCGAGCGTGGCCACCGCCGCCGGGTTCTCGGCCACGGCCGACGTCGCGAGCCCGAACCGGGTGCGACGGTAGAACCAGCCGAGCACGGCGGTGAGCGCCACGGCCGCCACGATGGTGAGCAGCAGGTTGGCGCCGACGCGCGCCCCGAGGATGGAGACCGAGCTCGTGGGGAAGAGCGAGCCGACGGTATAGCTGTTGCCTGCCGGATAGCGCAGTCCGACGATGCCGCTGAGCCCCACGAGGAGCGACAGGGTGAGGACGACCCGGGTGAGCTGGCTGGCGTTGCGCAGCGGCAGCAGGAGCAGATGGGTGAGGAAGCCCAACGCCGCCGACGCGGCGACGCCGGCCACCAGGGCGAGGCCACGTGGCACCCCGGCCTGGTCGGCCAGCTCCCAGAACAGGAACGTGCCGACCATGCCGATCGCGCCCGAGGCGAAGTTGATGACACCCGATCCTCGGAAGACGAGGACGATGCCCAGCGAGCCGAGCCCGTAGAGAGCCCCGCTGCCGGCGCCGAGGATCACGAAGAGCAGGAAAGTACTCATCTCACTACCTCGCTCGAGTCACGGGAACCGGATCACGCCGCGGATGTTCACGCCGTCGCGCAGGTCCTGGTAGCCCTTGTTGATGTCCTCGAGGTCGTATTCGCGGGTCACCATCGCGTCGAGGTCGAGCGCGCCACGTTCGTATTCGCGCAGGAGGAGGGGGATGTCCTTGCGCGAGTTCACCGAGCCGAAGATGCAGCCGACGATCCGCTTCTCGAAGCGAGCCAGGTCGAGCATGCTCACCGTGATCTGCTGCTCGGTGCTCCGATGGATGTTCGTGACGACCACGGTGCCGCGCTTGCCGGCCAGGTCGAGCGCCTGGCCCATGAGATCCCCACGCCCGACGCCCATGGTGAGGACGACCTGCTGACACATCCGGCCCCAGGTGATCTCGTCGATCAGTGCCTTGGCCTCCACCATGTCGACGGCGACATGGGTGGCGCCGAACTCGAGCGCCTTCTCGCGCTTCCAGGCGACCGGGTCGATGCCGATGATGAAGCGGGCTCCGGCGGCGCGAGCCGCCTGGACCGCCGACGAGCCGAGCCCGCCGACGCCCACCACGGCGATGTCGTCCCCGGAGCGGACGCCGCCGGCGTACATCGCACTTCCCCAGCCGGTCGGGACGCCACAGCCGACCAGGCAGAGCTTCTCCAACGGCAGGTGCTCGGGGACCTTGATCACCGACAGCTCGCTCACCACGGTGTGCTCAGCGAAGGTGCCAAGGAAGCAGGCGATGTTGGCGTCGACACCGCGGACGTGATGGCGCGCGGTGTGGTCGAGGAGCTGGCGGCCTTCCGCGATGAACTCACCGAGGTCGCACAGGTTGTGCTGACCGGCGGAGCACGAGGGACACCGTCCACAGCTGGGGATCGAGGAGAGGACGACGTGGTCGCCGATCTCGACGCTCGTCACGGCCGGCCCGACCGCCTCGACGATGCCCGCCCCCTCGTGCCCTCCGATCATCGGAGCCACGAACGGGACGTCGCCGCTCGCGTGGTGCTCCTCGGAGTGGCACAGCCCGGCTCCGACGATCCGCACGAGCACCTCGTTCGCCTTCGGCGGGTCCAGGTCGATGGTCTCGATCTGCCAGTCCTGACCGGACTCCCACAGGACCGCTGCTCTGGTCTTCATCCGGTCCGCCTCAGAACTTCTTGATCGCGTTGCCGGCGTCGATGGGCAGGGTGACCCCGGTGACGTACCGGGCCTGCTCCGAGCACAGCCATACGACCGCGTTGCTGATGTCGACCGGCTCGACCCACGGGATCGGCAGCAGGTTCTTGGACCGGAACTCCTCGACGACGTCGTCGCGACCCGGGTTGTCCAGGTCGGGTCGGAAGATGTCGTAAAGCGTCTGGTTCTGGATCATGGTGGTGTCCACCGAGGTGGGGCAGATGTTGTTCACCCGGACCCAGTGCGGCGCCAGCTCGTAGGCGAGCGAGCGGGTGAGGCTGACCACCGCGGCCTTGGCGGCGGAGTAGTCGGCGAAGTGCGTCCCCGAGTTGAGCGCCGCGCCCGAGGCCGTCAGGACGATGGAGCCGCGGGACTCGCGCTCCAGCATGATCGGGACGGCCGCCTTCACCGTGTGGAAGACGCCGTTGAGGTTGATGTCGATGACCTCGCGCCACTGCTCGACCGAGATGTCCCAGGTCATGTCTCCGACCGGCATCGCCCCCGCGTTCGCGCAGACGAAGTCGAGACCGCCGAGCTCGGCGACGCCGGAGGAGACCGCGTCGGCGAGTGCCTCGAAGTCCCGCACGTCGGCCTCGAAGACCACGGCGCGGCGGTCCAGCTTCTCGACCAGCCGAGCCGTCTCCTCGAGCTCGTCGGGCGAGGCGAGCGGGTAGCCCATCCAGTCCGGTGTCTGCGGGCCGTCGACGAGGATGACGTCAGCACCCTCCTCCGCCATCCGCACGGCGTGGGAACGGCCCTGTCCGCGCGCCCCGCCAGTGATCAGTGCAACCTTGCCGTCGAACTGCCCCATCACAGGTCCCCTGTTCGGTCGTCGTTGCGGGGGCGACCGCTCTCGGGTCCGGCCCCTCACCTGCGGCCACTGTGATGCAGGTCATACCCCATGTAAACCAGCGATTACTGTCGAGCTTCGTTAGCTGGGCTTACGCGAAAAACCCGCCGTAGGCGGCCCTCCACGAGACGGCGATACGACGCCGTCAAGGGCCCCGAGCGAGCCAGCCGAGCTGAGCGGGGCGGGTCGGAAGATGCGCAGACCGACCCTCATCAACCCCTCGCCAAATGTGAACAAGATCATATATGTTCTCGTCTACAACGCCGGACGCAGCAGCGAGGACCCGACGCAACCAGCCTCATCGACGTCACCGACCAAGGAGTGATCGCGCGGTGCTTGACCCCGGACAGGTGGAGCAGATCGCCGACCAGCTCCTCGTCGCACGGCGAGATCGAGCGGTGGTTCCGCTGCTCACGGCGCGCCATCCCGACATGAGCGTCGAGGACGCCTATGCGGTGCAGACGCACTGGGCCCGGCGCCGGGTCGAGGAGGGACGCCGCGTCGTCGGGCACAAGATCGGCCTCACCTCGAAGGCGATGCAGGCGGCCACGGGGATCACCGAGCCGGACTACGGCGTGATCTTCGACGACATGGTCCTCGACAACGGCAGCGTCGTCCCGTTCGACGCCTACGCGAACGTGCGTATCGAGGTCGAGCTCGCCTTCGTCCTCGACCGGCCGCTGCGCGGTCCCGACTGCACGATCTTCGACGTCCTCTCGGTGACGAAGTACGTCGTCCCGGCCCTGGAGATCCTCGACTCTCATATCGAGCTGGAGGGCCGCACGATCGTCGACACGATCAGTGACAACGCCGCCATGGGGGCGATGGTCCTCGGCGGTCGCCCGGTGCGCGTCGACGAGGTCGACCTGCGGTGGGTTGGCGCGCTGCTCTACCGCAACGAGACGATCGAGGAGACCGGCCTGGCGGCCGGCGTACTCAACCACCCGGCCAGCGGCGTCGCGTGGCTGGCGAACAAGCTCGCGCAGCACGACACCATCCTGGCGGAGGGCGAGCTGGTCCTGGCCGGCTCCTTCACCCGCCCGATGTGGGTGCATCGGGGCGACACGGTGCACGCCGACTACGGCAGTCTGGGGGCGATCACGTGTCGCTTCGCGTAGACCCCACCTTCCGCGACGTGCTCGCGACCGCGACCCGGCCCCTGGTCGGGATGTGGGTGTGCAGCGGGAGCCCGCTGGTCGCCGAGATCTGCGCCGGCAGCGGACTCGACTGGGTGCTCATCGACGCCGAGCACAGCCCCAACGGACTCGAGTCGCTGCTCGCGCAGCTCCAGGCCGTGCGCGGATACCCGATCACGCCACTGGTCCGACCGCCCGCGGCCGACCCGGTCACGATCAAGCAGTTCCTCGACCTGGGCGCCCAGAACCTCCTCGTGCCGATGGTCGACACCGCCGCACAGGCACGCGACGTCGTCCGCGCGGTCACCTACCCACCGGCGGGTGTCCGGGGTGTGGGCAGCGCGCTGGCCCGCGCTTCCCGGTGGAACCGGATCGAGGGCTATCTCGCGCGTGCCGCCGAGACGCTGTCCGTTCTCGTCCAGATCGAGAGTGCCGAAGCCGTCGCGAACGTGGACGCGATCGCCGCCGTCGCGGGCGTCGACGGCCTCTTCATCGGCCCGTCCGACCTGGCCGCGTCGCTGGGCGTCCTCGGCCAGCAGGACCATCCGGACGTCGTCGACGCCGTCCTGCACTGCCTCTCCGCAGCCCGTCGCGCGGGCCGCAAGGTCGGCGTCAACGCCTTCGACCCGACGCTGGCCGAGCGCTACCTGGACGCCGGCGCGGACTTCGTGCTTGTCGGCGCCGACGTCCAGCTGTTGGCGCGCGGCACCGAGCAGCTCGCCGCCACCTTCATCCCCGAGGAGACCGCATGAAGGCCATCGGACGGCCGGGCAAGATCATCGCCCTCCACCTCAACTACCCCTCGCGTGCCGCCCAGCGCGGCCGCCGGCCGGCGGCGCCGTCGTACTTCCTGAAGCCCGCCACCTCGGTCGCGGGCAGCGGTGATGCCCTCGAGCGCCCGGCCGGCACCGAGCTGCTCGCCTTCGAGGGCGAGATCGCCCTGATCATCGGCCGGCGTGTACGCCGCGTGACGCCCGACGACGGCTGGGCCGCGGTCTCGGGGATCACAGCAGCCAACGACTTCGGCGTCTATGACCTGCGCAGCGCCGACAAGGGCGCGAACCTGCGCTCCAAGGGCGGCGACGGGTTCACGCCCCTCGGTCCCGAGGTCATCTCGGCCACCGGCCTCGATCCAGGGGCACTGCGGATCCGCACGTGGGTCAACGGCGAGCTCCGTCAGGACGACACCACGGCCGACCTGCTGTTCCCCTTCGGACTCCTGGTCGCCGATCTCTCGCAGCTCATCACCCTCGAGCCCGGTGACGTGATCCTCACCGGGACACCGGCCGGCTCCTCGGTCGTCCACCCGGGCGACGTGGTCGAGGTCGAGGTCGACGCCCCCTCGGCACCCGACGCGCCGAGCACCGGCCGCCTGACCACGCGGATCGTCGAGGGGACGACGCCACTCCCCTCGTACTCCGCACCACCCGCCGTCGACGACACGCAGCGTCTGGAGGCGTGGGGCGACGCGGAGCGCGCCGGGTTGCCGGCGCCGTTCGTCCTGACCGACGAACTGCGCGACCAGCTCTCGCGAGCGGCCGTCGCCACGCTCAGCGCGGAGCTGCGCAAGCGCGGCCACCCGCATGCCTCGATCGACGGTGTCCACCCGGTCGCGCCAGGGACCCGCATGGTCGGGACCGCCCGGACGCTGCGCTTCATCGCCCACCGGCCGGACCTCTTCGAGCAGCACGGCGGGGGCTACAACGCGCAGAAGCGCGCGTTCGACACGCTCGGAGCCGGCGACGTCCTGGTCCTCGAGGCTCGCGGCGACACCAGTGCCGGCACCGTCGGGGACATCCTCGCCCTCCGTGCCAAGACGCTCGGCGCCGCCGGCATCGTGACCGACGGCGCCGTCCGTGACCACGCCGCCCTCGTCGCCATCGGCCTGCCGGCGTTCGCCGGCGGGGCGCACCCGTCCGTCCTCGGACGCCGGCACGTGCCGTGGGAGGTCGACGGTGTCGTCACGTGCGGCGGCGCGGCCGTGCAGCCGGGCGACGTCATCGTCGGTGACGACGACGGCGTCGTGGTGATCCCGCAGCACCTGGCCGTCGAGGTCGCCGCCGCGGCGGTCGAGCAGGAGCGCCAGGACGCCTGGATCGCCGACCGCGTGGCGGAGGGCCACCGCGTCGACGGGCTCTTCCCGCCGAACGCCGAGTGGCGGCAGCGGTACGCCGAATGGAAGGAGGAGCAGCCGTGAGCGAGAGCAAGGCGCAGCGGGCCTACCGCTACATCCGCGAGCGGATCGAGGACGGCCGCTACTCCCCCGGCTACCGGCTCGTGCTCGACGCCATCGCCAAGGAGCTCGGCATGAGCGCCGTCCCGGTCCGCGAGGCGATCCGTCTCCTGGAGGCCGAGCAGCTGGTGACGTTCGCGCGCAACGTCGGCGCCCAGGTCGCCTTCATGCACGAGCAGGAGTACCTCTACACGATGCAGACGCTCGCCCTCGTCGAGGGCGCGGCAACGGCACTGTCCGCGCCGACGATCGACGTCGACCGCATCGCGCGGGCGCGGGCGATCAACGAGGAGCTCACCGAGTCCCTCTCCCACTTCGACCCGCACCGGTTCACCGAGCTCAACCAGGCGTTCCACGCCGTGCTGTTCGAGGACTGCCCCAACCCCCACGTCCTGGATCTGGTGCACCGCGGCTGGCGGCGACTCACCCTGCTGCGGCACTCGGTCTTCGGCTTCGTCCCCGGCCGTGCCCACGAGTCGGTCAAGGAGCACGAGGGGCTCTTGCAGCTGATCGAGACGGGCGCTGCACCGCTGGAGATCGAGCTCGCCGCCCGGAACCACCGCACCAACACCCTCGACGCGGTCATGGCCTACCAGCACGAGCGGCGCCGTACGAGCGCTGACTCCGACCGCCCCGCCTAGTCCTGCCCCGGCCCGAAGGAGCACCGATGCCCCAGCACGTCCCCACCGACCTGCCCGACCACCTCCAGCACTTCATCGGCGGCGAGTTCGTCGACAGCCTGGACGGCACGACCTTCGAGGTCCTCGACCCCGTGACCAACCAGGCCTACACCACCGCCGCGGCCGGCAAGAACGACGACGTGGACAGGGCCGTGACCGCCGCCGCCGAGGCGTTCCACGCCGGCCCCTGGCCCCAGCTGCTCCCCCGCCAACGGGCCAGGATCCTCCACGCGATCGCCGACATCGTGGAGTCACGGGACCGGCGCTTGGCCGAGCTCGAGACCTTCGACACCGGCCTGCCGATCACCCAGGCGCTCGGTCAGGCGCAGCGTGCGGCGGAGAACTTCCGGTTCTTCGCCGACCTGATCGTCGCCCAGCGCGACGACGCCTACAAGGTGCCGGGTCGGCAGCTGAACTACGTCAATCGCAAGCCCAAGGGTGTGGCCGGCCTGATCACGCCGTGGAACACCCCGTTCATGCTCGAGTCCTGGAAGCTCGCCCCGGCACTCGCCTCCGGCTGCACCGTCGTGCTCAAGCCCGCGGAGTTCACGCCGCTCTCGGCCAGCCTGTGGCCCGACATCTTCCGCGAGGCGGGCGTGCCGGACGGCGTCTTCAACCTCGTCAACGGGCTCGGCGAGGAGGCCGGTGACGCGTTGGTGAAGCATCCCGGCGTACCGCTGATCTCGTTCACCGGCGAGAGCAGCACCGGGCAGCTCATCTTCGCCAACGCGGCGCCGCACCTCAAAGGCCTCTCCATGGAGCTGGGCGGCAAGTCACCGGCGGTCGTGTTCGCGGATGCGGACCTCGACGAGGCCATCGACGCCACGGTGTTCGGCGTGTTCTCGCTCAACGGCGAACGGTGCACCGCCGGCAGCCGCATCCTGGTCGAGCAGGCGGTCTACGACGAGTTCGTCGAGCGGTACGCCGCCCGTGCTCGCGCCATCGTCGTCGGTGACCCGCACGATCCGGCGACCGAGGTCGGGGCGCTCGTCCACCCGGAGCATTTCGCGAAGGTCATGAGCTATGTCGAGATCGGCAAGGGCGAGGGGCGCCTGGTGGCCGGCGGCGGTCGCCCCGAGGGCCTCGAGACCGGCAACTACGTCGCGCCGACGGTCTTCGTCGACGTCAAGCCGGATGCCCGCATCTTCCAGGAGGAGATCTTCGGCCCCGTCGTCGCGATCAGCCCCTTCGACACCGAGGAGGAGGCGCTCGCCCTGGCCAACGGCGTGAAGTACGGACTCGCGGCGTACGTCTGGACCAACGACCTGCGCCGGGCGCACACCTTCGCCCAGAGCATCGACGCCGGCATGGTCTGGCTGAACTCCAACAACGTGCGGGACCTGCGCACGCCGTTCGGCGGAGTCAAGGCCTCCGGCCTCGGCCATGAGGGCGGCTACCGCTCGATCGACTTCTACACCGACCAGCAGGCCGTTCACACCACCCTCGGCGAGGCTCACACGCCCCGCTTCGGCGTGCGCTGACGCTGACGCCGACGCGACGCCTCAGAGCACCACACGACTCGAAGGAGAGACCATGACGGACTTCATCCCCACCCCGACGACCGCGCCGCCCGACATCGTCCGCAGTGCGTACGTCGAGCTGGTCGTCAGCGACCTCGCCGCGTCGCGCCGCTTCTACGTCGACGTCCTCGGGCTGGTGGTGACCGAGGAGGACGACGAGGCGATCTACCTGCGCACCTTCGAGGAGTTCATCCACCACAACCTCGTGTTGCGCCAGGGGCCCGTCCCCGCGGCCGCCGTGTTCGCCTACCGCGTGCGCTCCCCCGAAGAGCTCGACCACGCGGTCGCGTTCTACACCGAGCTCGGCTGTCGCGTGGAGCGGCGGGCCGAAGGCTTCGGGAAGGGCGTGCGCGACGCCGTACGCGTCGAGGACCCGCTCGGGTTCCCGGTCGAGTACTTCTACGACGTCGACCACGTGGAACGGCTCGCCTGGCACTACGAGCTCCACAACCCGGGCGCCCTCGTCCGGATCGACCACTTCAACCTCGTCACGCCCGACGTCCCGCGGGGCACGCGGCACCTGGAGGACCTCGGCTTCCGCGTGACCGAGGACATCGAGGACGAGGAGGGCACCATCTACGCCGCATGGATGCGGCGCAAGCCGACCGTCCATGACACCGCACTGACCGGTGGCGATGGTCCGCGCATGCACCACATCGCCTTCGCCACCCACGAGAAGCACAACATCCTGGCCATCTGCGACAAGCTCGGCGCGCTCCGGATCAGCGACATGATCGAGCGTGGCCCCGGCCGTCACGGCGTGTCGAACGCCTTCTACCTCTACCTGCGCGACCCTGACGGTCACCGGATCGAGATCTACACCCAGGACTACTGGACGGGTGACCCGGACAACCCGCTGGTGACCTGGGACGTGCACGACAACCAGCGCCGGGACTGGTGGGGCAACCCTGTCGTGCCCAGCTGGTACACCGACGCCTCCCCCGTCCTCGACCTCGACGGCAAGCCGCAGACGCTGGTCGGCCGCACCGAGACGAGCGAGATGGCGGTCACCATCGGTGCCGACGGCTTCTCCTACACACGTGAGGGTGACACGGAGCGCGGCTTCAAGCTCGGCGAGCAGCTGTGACACAGGTGCGGGGCGGCTGAGAGGGCCCGCCGCTCCGCACTCGCTGTCACCGGGGCAGACCGGACATCGTTGCGATGTGCCCGGTGTGGCTGCGGCATACTTGCGTGCGGCCCGAGATCGGGCCATGCCTCCGTAGCTCAGCTGGATAGAGCAAGGGCCTTCTAATCCCGAGGTCGCAGGTTCGAATCCTGCCGGGGGCGCAAATCCGGTCGCCGTCGGGCGCATCGCGAGGCTACGGTGCGCCGTGACCACCTTTCGCCCGTCGAGCGACATCTGGGCCGAGTTGTTGCAGATGGCGCGCGCGTTCGACGACTTCGACGAGGACCTCGACGAAGACTTCGACTTCGACTATGACCGCGCCTTCGATCTGTCGCACATCCTCAACGATCGCGGAGAGCCGGAGGTGGTCGACTGGGCCCTCCCGAAGCTGACCTCGGCGAGCCCCGGAGACCGGTGGGTCGCAGCCACCGTCCTCGGCCAACATGGCTTCCAGCGTGGCCGGCCGTACGGCGACCGGGTCGCTCCCGCTCTTGCCGGGGCGGCCCGGATCGAGGAGGACGATGACGTCCGCTTCGCGCTCATCCATGCGCTCGGCCTCGCGGAGGATCCCGCCTGGGCGCCCGAGCTGGCGTCGTACGCCGACGACCCGGACCCATCCGTGCGCAAGGCCGTCGCGGGTTTCCTACCACTCATGTTCGGAGGCGACGAACCGGACGCGGCGACGATCGCACTCCTGATCCGGCTCAGCACCGACGAGGACCCACACGTGCGCGACTGGGCCACGATGGGCCTGGGCACACAATCTGAGCAGGACAGCGACGCGATCCGCTCGGCGCTGCGCGCCCGTCTCGACGACACCGACGACGATGACAGCAACACCAGTGCCGAGGCGGCGCTGGGATTGGCCCTGCGACACGACCCGTCCTGCGTCGACTACCTGGCCCGCTGGCTCTTCGTCCCTACCCCGGACGTCGGCAACCTCATCGTCGAGGCGGTCGGCGCGCTCGGCGACCGACGGTTCCTGCCCTGGCTGCTCGAACTGCGCGCCGCCGGCTGGCAGGACGAGGATCCCTGCCCCGAGGTGCTGGACGAGGCGATCGCCGCGCTGGGCGGACCACCAGCACCCGAGACGTCGTCTGACTGACGCGGCCCTCCGACCGGCGACCCCCCCCCGGGGACGGCCGCCCGAGCGGACGCGCGGCGGGGCGGGACAGAGTG